>CAZGYZ010000111.1:0-6735 GCA_964530675.1 uncultured Nitrospira sp.
TGCTGCGGGGAGCTTCATTGCAATCGTTGTTATTTTGAGCGGAGTCGCTTCCAGCTATGTTATGCGACTGAAGTGCTCATGAATAATGCGGGCTAGGCTGGGACATCGATAGGTGGATAGGTAATCACTATGCCTGTGAACAAAAAAATCTCCTTTTCGATTTGGTATGTCGTTCTTGCGATTATTGCGATCGTGATCGTACACGATTTCATCGTGGCCACGCAGAAGCTCGAAGAGCTTCCCTACAGCGAGTTCCGGACACTCCTGGCGGCCGGCAAAGTGGCTGAAGTCACGGTCACTCAACAGAGAGTGACCGGGAAGCTGAAGTCGGAAGAAGGGGGCAAAGAGCAGAAGCTGTTTACGACCATTCGGGTTGAAGATCCCGAGCTGGTCAAGGAACTCAGCGCACGCAACGTCACGTTTAGCGGCGTGATTGAAAGCACCTTCTTGCGCGATCTCCTTTCCTGGATTGTCCCAGCGGCGATCTTCGCCGGCATTTGGTTCTTTATCATTCGGCGCTTCGGGCAGGGGCAAAGCGGGTTCATGACGGTGGGACAGTCGAAGGCGAAGATCTATGCCGAGAAGGTCACGAAGGTCACCTTCGCCGATGTGGCCGGTGTGGACGAGGCGAAGGAAGAACTGCGCGAGGTGATCGAGTTTCTGAAGACGCCGGAAAAATTCACGCGGCTCGGAGGAAAGATTCCGAAAGGGATCTTGCTCGTCGGTCCGCCTGGAACCGGCAAGACGCTTCTGGCCCGCGCCGTGGCGGGAGAGGCCGGGGTGACCTTTTTCAGCATCAGCGGGTCTGAGTTCGTGGAGATGTTTGTCGGGGTGGGGGCAGCCCGCGTGCGGGATCTGTTCGAACAGGCGAAGGGTAAAGCTCCCTGTATCATCTTCATCGACGAACTGGATGCGCTTGGGAAAGCACGAGGGATGGGACCGGTATCGCATGAGGAGCGTGAGCAGACGTTGAACCAGCTGCTGGTCGAAATGGATGGCTTCGATCCCCGCATCGGGGTCATTCTCATGGCGGCGACCAATCGGCCTGAAATCCTGGATCCCGCACTCTTGCGGGCAGGTCGATTCGACAGGCAAGTCTTGGTCGACCGCCCGGATAAGATTGGCCGCCTGGCTATTTTGCGCGTTCATGCCAAGCAGGTGACCCTCGGTCTCGATGCGGATCTCGAGGTGATCGCTGGGATGACCCCAGGTTTCTCAGGCGCTGACCTCGCCAATATCATCAATGAAGCGACACTCTTGGCTGTGCGTCGGAATAAGGAACAGGTGGGCCTCCCGGAATTGCAGGAAGCGGTGGAGCGGGTCGTCGCTGGACTGGAAAAGAAAAACCGGGTCCTCAACAAGATGGAGAAAGAGCGGGTCGCGCACCATGAAGTGGGTCACGCCTTGGTGGCCTTGTCGTTTCCCGGCGCAGACCCGATACAGAAAATCTCGATCATTCCGCGCGGGATCGCCGCGTTGGGCTATACCCTTCAGCTCCCGACGGAGGATCGCTTCTTGATGACCAAGACGGAGCTGGAGAACAAGATCGCCGTCTTACTCGGAGGGCGGATTGCGGAAGAACTCATCTTTGGGGAGGCCTCCACAGGGGCGCAGAACGATCTGGTCAAGGCCACCGACATTGCTAAGAGCATGGTGAAATCCTACGGGATGAGCGAGAAGCTGGGGACCATCACGCTCGATCGTGAACGCCAGCCCCTCTTGCTGCAGATCCAGGCGCCTCAGGAGAAAGGCGACTACTCAGAGGAGACCGCCCGCGAGATCGACTGCGAAGTGCGCCGCATCGTCGATGAGCAATTCGAGCGCGTGAAGCGGCTGCTGGCGGAACGCAAGGCCGCTCTCCTCGAAGGAGCGAAGAGGTTGCTCGATCAAGAGGTGATCAGCGGGGCGGATCTCAAAGCCATTATGGATAAGTACTAGCCGCGCGGCGAGCGCGATCCGAAGGCTGAAGGGGTGCAGGCTGAAGGCCAGAGGTCGGAGATCCGAACACTTCAGCCTTCAGTCTTCAGCCGCTTCACTCGTCGCGCTTTTCTCGCCCGTCTCGCTTGAGCCAGGCATCAGCAATTGCAGCAGAAGCGCTCATGAGTAATGTGAGTCAGGCGTGAAGTTGAGTCGCTTAAAGCGCGGTGAAAACCAGCCGTCACCTGGCGCGAAACTCCCCACAGAGATTCCCTGTTCTGTTGCACGAGGGGCCAGAATGGAGTCTTGTGTGTGGCCTATTGGAAGAATTCAAGAGGCCTATGTCTTGCAGATATAGAAGCATGCGACGCATACGATCCCGTGGTCGTCATGGGCGGGTGTCGTACACAACCACGCTAGACAAGGAGGTTCGCATGAAGCAGCTAGTAGGAATGATGGCCCTGGCGATCGGCCTCGTGTTGGTACTGAACGGTCCTGCATGGAGCGATCAGAAAGGTAAGGGGAAGAAAGATGAAGTGAAAGAGACGGTTGAAATGGCCGCAACGGCTAAGGTGACGATTGACCAGGCGATCAAGACGGCTTCGGAGAAAGTGCCAGGCAAGATCGTCGAGGCTGAGCTGGAGAAGAAACACGATAAGCTTGTGTGGGAAGTCGAAGTCGTCACGGCGGAGAACAAGGTGATGGAGGTTCACATCGATGCGGAGTCGGGAGCCGTGATCGAGGTGGAGGAAGAGAAGCCGGAGAAAGACATGAAGCGTGAGCAGAAGCAGGAACGCAAACAGCAGCACAAGCCCTGAGCGAACCAAGCGGCCGGAAGAACCAGCAGAAGAGGGTTGGGTGTGGTAGCGTGTGCCACCAGGGTGGCAGTATCTGGTGATCAAGCCTGAGAGCGTCTTGATCATTGTCTGCTACCGCCCGGGTTCTGGTACGCTCTTTCAATGAAGACCACCTCGTCCATCACCGAGCACGATACACAGGCACCGGTTGTGCCTTGGTATGCGATTTCGTCTGATCTTTGCGCCACAAGACTGAACACCCATCCTGAGAGAGGCCTATCTGACGAGAATGTTCGAGACCGCTTTGCAGCGCAGGGTCCCAACGAACTGCCGGAAGCTCAGCCCCCTTCCCTGCTGAAACTCTTTCTCTCCCAGTTCACGAGCGTCATTGTCTGGGTATTGATCGGGGCGGCGATCATATCCGGGCTCTTGGAAGACTGGCTCGATGCAGCGGCGATCTTGACCATCGTGCTTCTCAACGGTCTGCTCGGGTTCGTGCAAGAGTTCCGGGCCGAGCGGTCCTTGGCCGCGCTCCGAAAGATGTCGGTGGCGACGGCGCGAGTAATCCGTGACGGCGTTCTTCGGTCCATCCCCGCACGCGAATTGGTGCCCGGCGACCTTGTCCTGCTCGAAGCGGGCGACCGTGTCCCTGCCGATGTTCGGTTGATCTATGCGACGAATTTCCAGTCTCAAGAAGCTTCGCTGACCGGCGAATCCACGCCGGTTCAGAAAGCGGCAACCGCCCTCGACAGGCCCGACGTGTCCTTGGCCGACCGGACCAACATGGCATTCATGGGCACCATCGCGGTCTCAGGCAAGGCCCGCGCACTGGTCGTCGCGACGGCGCTCCGAACGGAGCTGGGGCGGATCGCCTCGATGATTCAGAAGGAGTCGGAGGCTGAACGGGCAGAAACTCCGCTGCAACGCCGGCTCGAACAATTCGGCTATACCCTCTTGTGGCTGGCGCTAGCTGTCGTCGCCGTTGTGTTCGCCTTGGGCTATCTGCGCGGCGAGCCGTTGGTGGCGATGTTCATGACTTCGGTGAGTCTGGCTGTGGCGGCCGTGCCGGAAGGCCTCCCCACCGTGGTGACGATTACATTGGCGCTGGGGGTCACCCGCATGGTGCAGCGGCATGCGCTGATTCGCAAACTGCCCGCTGTTGAAACGCTCGGATCGGCAACAGTCATCTGCACAGACAAAACCGGCACGCTGACGAAGAACGAGATGACAGTCACGAAACTGTTTGCCGGAGGCCGGGTGTTCGATGTCACGGGCGAAGGCTATGAGCCGGCTGGGGAGATACGCGAAGTCAATGGTCAATGGCCAATGGTCAATGGGGGAGCGGCGATTCCTGAACACCCCTTACCCCTTACGCCTCACCCCTCACGTCTGCCCGAAGGGCTTCACCAATTGTTGACTGCCGCCGTGCTGTGCAACGGTGCGACGTTACGAGAGGAGAATGGAACGTGGCAGGTGATCGGCGATCCGACGGAAGGCGCCCTGCTCGTCGCTGCGGCGAAGGTCGCATTGACGAAGGAAGGATTGGAGGACAGCGCGCCGTTCGAAGCAGAAATTCCCTTCGATGCTGAACGGAAAATGATGACCGTCATCCGCCGCACGGCGGACGGGAACATGGCCTACGTGAAAGGGGCGCCGGATGTCCTGCTTCCCCGCTGCACGCATCGTCTGACCCTCGACGGCCTCATCGAGCCCATGAGCGATCAACAACAGCAGATCATCGGCGACACCAACGCGTCCCTGGCACAACAGACTCTTCGCGTGCTTGCGGTGGCGCATCGGCGCCTCGACACCCAGGGTATGAATCTATCGACCGATGCGGTAGAGAAGGATCTGGTGTTTCTTGGCCTGTGTGCCATGAGGGATCCTTTGCGGCCAGAAGCCATGGAGGCCGTTCGTCTATGCCGTGAGGCCGGTATCAACACCGTGATGATTACCGGGGATCACAAAGAGACGGCGCTCGCCATTGCTAGGGACTTAGGTTTGCATGACGGTGACGGCTCGGCACTGACAGGCCACGAGATCGACAATCTCACTGAGGAACAACTGGCCCAGCGAGTGGAGCACATCGCGGTCTACGCCCGCGTCTCGGCGGAACACAAACTGCGTATCATCCAGGCCTGGAAACGCCAAGGCGCGATCGTGGCGATGACGGGAGACGGCGTGAACGACGCGCCTGCGATCAAGGCAGCGGATATCGGCATCGCGATGGGGATCAGCGGCACCGATGTGACCAAGGAAGCCGCCGACATGGTGGTCACGGACGACAACTTTGCCTCGATCGCGGCTGCGGTTGAAGAAGGCCGGGGGGTCTTCGACAACATCCGGAAGACCGTCCATTTCCTCCTGTCGTGCAACCTGAGTGAAGTGCTGGTCATGCTGTTTGCTGCGTTGCTGGGCCTGCCTCTACCGCTCCTTCCGATCCAGATTCTCTGGATGAATCTCGTCACAGACGGCATCCCTGCCTTGGCGCTGGCGGTCGATCCCAAGGCGCCTGATCTGATGAGGCGTCCGCCTCGCCGGCCGGAGGCTCGGCTGCTGGACGGCGGACGATTACTGGCTATCGGCGGAGAGGGCTTGATGCTAGGGTTGATTGCATTAGGAGCATTCAGCTATAGCCTCTATGGTCTGCATCAAGAACTCGATCAGGCAAGGACGGTGGCCTTCACTGTGATGGTGGTGGCGCAACTGGTGCATGTCTTCAACTGCCGGAGCGAACGGCTGTCGTTGTTCCAGCTGGGCGTCGGGACGAATCGCGCGCTGGTGTGGGCCTTTGTCCTCTCGGTCGTCGTGCAGGTGGCTGTTCTGACAGTTCCAGCGGTTGCGACGATCTTCAAGGTTGCGCCGTTGCCTCTTGAAGACTGGGCGTTGATGGGAGGCATGGCTCTGTTGCCATTCTTAATCATGGAAGCGATCAAGGTGTTGAGACGATGATGAATGTATTGGCGATCAATAGTGGAAGTTCGTCCTTGAAGTTCAAGGTCATCGAATTCGACGAATCTCCGAGGACAGCCGCCCGCTTCACCGCGAACAGTCGGTATGAAGGATTCATAGAAGACATCGGGCCTGTGGCGAAGATGATGCTCCGTCACTCCGGGAAAACGGTTGTCCAGGCAACAAGCCCTGTTTCGACCCATGCAGAGGCGGTCCGGCGCATGATGCAGATGTTAGAAGAGTCGAGCAAGCTTGAAGGGCGGGATCTCCGCGTCGACGCGGTTGGACATCGAGTCGTGCATGGAGGCGAGCAATTTCGTGATCCGGTCGTGATCGACGACGACGTGATGGCCAAGATCGACCGTTTGGCTGAATGGGCGCCGCTTCACAATCCTGGATCGATCGCCGGGATCAAGGGCGCACATGCTGCTCTGGGATCGCACATCCCGATGGTTGCCGTGTTCGATACGGCCTTTCACAGGTCGATGCCGCTCGTGGCCACATCCTACGCAATTGATGAGGACCTGGCAAAAAAGCACGGCATCCATCGCTATGGATTTCATGGCATTGCCCATGCGTCCTTGGCCGGCATCTGTGCCGCAGCAGTCAACCGTCCACTTGCCCAACTCCGGCTCATCACGCTGCAACTCGGCAATGGCTGTTCTGCGACCGCGATCGATCGAGGACGCTCGGTGGATACGTCCATGGGATTTACGCCGCTTGAAGGTCTGGTGATGGGGACCAGATCGGGCGATCTGGATCCAGCAGTGGTCGGGCATCTTGTCCGGAAGGAAGGTTTGTCGGTCGATGAGGTCGAACGTCTCTTGAACGAGCGTTCGGGCCTTCTGGGGGTTTCGGGTCTGTCGCACGACATGCGCGATGTCCTGAAGGCAGCCAAAGGCAAGCCGGACTCACGCGCCGCGCTGGCGCTGGACCTGTTTTGTTATCGCGTGCGCAAGTACATCGGCGCATACCTGGCCGTGCTGGGAGGAGCTGATGCGCTCGTGTTTGGCGGCGGCATCGGTGAGCATGCACCGGCCATCCGTGCGAGGATCTGTGAGGGGATGGG
>CAZGYZ010000112.1:0-6640 GCA_964530675.1 uncultured Nitrospira sp.
TTTGAACAGAAGAAGGGCATGGCAGTGAGCGCACAACGCCGTGACGCCATTGCATAAGCAGTGATCGATCGGGAAGCGAATTCAAGGAAGGAGAAACACACGTGAAAACGCTCGTCATTTGCCATGATGGTGCTGCATTGGATCAGGAAGAACTGGCGCGATGGTTGGCCTCCTTTTCAGAACTGGTCGGATAGGTCGTCTTGCGCGAAACAGGCAAGCGGGCGCGCCGCCGCATATCCACGGAAATCAAGCGAGTCGGTCCCCTGCGGTTTATCGACGTCCTGGCGTTTCGCCTGTACTACCGGCTGTTCCTGGCGAGGCAGGATCGCCGCTGGGAAGAGCAGAAACTTGAAGAGTTGCGCGCGATCTATCCGGCGCTGAAAGATGTTCCGGTCTTGATGACGCATTCTCCAAATTCCGAGGAGGCGGAGCGTTTCATAAAAGAACGGCGGCCGGACATCATGATCGCCCGGTGCAAGTCGTTGCTGAAGGAAACGATATTTTCGATTCCCACGAAAGGCACGCTCGTAATGCATCCGGGAATCTGTCCTGAATACCGCGGGAACGGCGATCGCAGCAGAGTCGGGATGACGATGCTGCGGATCGACAAGGGTGTAGATACAGGGCCGGTGTTCGGCTACTACCTCTATTCCGGCGACGATAGACACGAGTCGCACGTTGTGATTCAACACCGCGTCGTCTTGGATAACTTGGAAGCGATCGGGAAAAAGCTGCATGAAATCTTTCTGGGCGAGGCCGTTCCAATCGATACGAAAGGCCGGAAGTCGTCGACATGGGGTCAGCCCTGGTTGCCCAAGTATTTGGCATGGAAGTCGAGGGCGAGGCGTGGCTAGGACGCAAGCAGTGTCGCTCATGTATCACGACGTCGTCGATAGGCTGGAGCACCAGCGCAGCGGCTTTCCATCGACAGACGCGGCCATCTATAAATTGGCGCCTGTCGAGTTTGTCGAACATATGAAAGCCATCTCTCTGGCGCTACGGGGAAAGCCGGATAATGCTCTGTCTCTTAACCCGGCGGAGCGGCACGTCTCGTTCTTCCTTACGTTCGATGATGGGGGAGTGAGCGCCTATTCACACGTGGCTGACCAACTCGATCGCCTAGGCTGGGTCGGGCATTTTTTTGTCAGCACCGGTTATACGGGCCAGCCGTCTTTTTTGAGCAGAGACCAGATTCGCGAGTTAGTTCGCCGGGGTCATGTCGTTGGGTCCCATTCGCATACGCATCCGTTGAGAATGGCGAACTGTTCTCCGGAGGAGTTGCGGACGGAATGGCAAACGAGTGTGGACATTATTTCCGAGATCATTGGAGCGCGCGTGAGGGTCGCATCGGTTCCCGGAGGATACTATTCACGAAGAGTCGCCGAAGCTGCTTCGCTGGCCGGCATTGAAGTGTTGTTCAATTCGGAGCCGACGACCACTGTTCAGCGAGTGGCCGGCTGCATGGTTCTTGGCAGATACGGAATTCAGCGCCAGACCTCCCCGGGTGAGGCGGCATCACTTGCCACAGGTCAAGGCATCTCACGGATACGGCAAGGTGTTCTCTGGAATATCAAGAAATGTTTTAAGCGTATCGTGGGTGGGCACTATCTGACCGTCAGGAAGATCATGATTGACAAGATGAGGGCATCCCGCCGCGTTCGTGAACAGTGAGAACTGCTGTAATGTTTTGTAAGACTGCGTGATGCGTGGTATCAATATTCCTGATGTCGTTTTTCACGGATAAGGAGAGAGTGAGATGAAGATCAGCATTTTCGGCTTGGGTTATGTTGGCTGTGTGTCTGCCGCCTGCTTTGCCGATAAGGGACACGAGGTGGTCGGTGTTGATGTCAACCAAGTAAAAGCTGACATTATCAACCAGGGCCGCTGTCCGATTGTCGAGCCTGGAGTGGAGGGGATCATCGAGAAAGCCGTCAAGGACAATCGGCTGCGCGCCACGACAGACGCCACGGAAGCCGTTCATGCCACGGATATCACCCTCATCTGCGTCGGCACACCCGGTCACCACAACGGCAGTCTCGATCTCGCCCATATCAAAGGGGTGTGCAAGCAGATTGGCTCGGCGCTTGAAACGAAGTCGCGGTACCATATCGTCGCGGTGAGAAGCACGATGCTTCCCGGCACGATTGCTGAAACGGTCATCCCGGCGCTTGAGGTGTTTTCCGGTAAGAAATGCGGACGGGATTTCGGTGTTGCCATTAATCCGGAGTTCTTGCGAGAAGGCACATCGATCTACGACTTTAACAATCCTCCCTTCACGCTCATAGGGGCGGACGATGAAGAGTCGGCCGAATTGCTGAAGAAGTTGTACTCGCACTTGTCTGCTCCTGTCATTACCGTTCGCGTCAAGGAAGCGGAGATGGTGAAGTACGCGTGTAATTGTTTCCATGGATTGAAAGTGGCGTTTGCAAACGAGATCGGGACGATCTGCAAAGCCCTCAACGTTGACAGCCATCGGGTTATGGAAGTGTTCTGTCAAGACACAAAGCTCAATTTGTCTCCCTACTATCTCAAGCCCGGCTTTGCATTCGGCGGATCATGTCTGCCGAAAGATATCCGCGCCATAACCTATAAGGCGAAGGGACTCGATGCTGAGGTGCCGATGTTGAATGCGATTCTTGTCAGCAACCGGCAGCACATTGACCGTGCCGTCGATATGGTGCTGCGGACAGGAAAGAAAGAGGTGGCGGTCCTGGGGTTGAGCTTTAAGCCGGGCACTGACGATCTGCGAGAGAGCCCGATGGTGACGATGATTGAAACGTTGATTGGAAAGGGATTGAAGCTCAGTATCTATGACAAGGAAGTCGAACTTGCAAGGATATTTGGCGCCAATAAAGAATATATCGAGCGGGAAATCCCCCACATATCCTCTCTCATGAAGAAAGACTTGTCTGAGGCTGTCGAGAAGGCGCAAGTGGTCGTCGTCACGAAAAAGTCCGATGAGTTCAAAGATGTGGCGAAGTATGCGACAAACGGTCGAGTGATCATTGACTTAGTCCGGGTTTTTGACCGCGTAACCCTGCCACCAAATTATCAAGGTCTCTGCTGGTAGCCTGCAGAACCTATTGCCCGCCACTCGCGCGTGACCAGGATTACATCCTGGTCACGTCCCAAGCATTCCACGGAAGCCTATAGGCGCACCCCGCTGTTTCGATCAGTTCAGACCGTAAGGCAGGGGCATGAGCATCCCCTGTCTGTAGGCTACATTGGCCAGGCATTTACTATGTAGCCTGCTGGTCGGTCCATTTTAGGTTATCCCCCCCCCAATAGGTGGGGGGATAGCGCCTATGAGGTAGGTACGCCGCAGTTGGTTGCATGTTACATTTTCTTCGGGTCAGTCGTGGTCGTAGCCGTGGCTGCTCAATGGTCAATTGGACAGTCACAAGCCTCCAACATATCCCCGGTTGATATAGCCCAAGCGAGAGCCTGTATCGGTAAATTTCATGGAGACGCCGCTTGTCGGCGTTGTCGTGGTGACGCTATTGATGCAATAGGCGCCAAACCGCCTACAGCAATTGGGGCCTTCAACAGTGCGCTCTGGAGGGGTCTTGCAGGAACAAATCGCAATCGTTGCTTCCGAACAAGGGGGCGCAGCCATATGTTCGTCTTCCTCCACTGCGGAACAGACTGTCGAAGGACAAGCCTTGCTCAATACACAGGGGGCGGAAGCCCAACAGGGTAACAGCAACGGTTCTCACCCGCGAGACTGACTTCGATGCCATTGGTGGAGAATGGGATGAACTGGTCTCTGCTAGTTGTCAGCAGGGGGTGTTTTTCTTGCGGTGGCATTGGAATCGCGTGTGGTGGCGCATGTACGCCCCACCCGGCAGCGAGTTATTTTTGATCGCTTGTCGAGACGGGAACGGTCAATTGGTAGGGCTGGCGCCCCTCTATCGGCATTGCCGGTCACACAAGGGCTTGATCAAGGTTCAAGAGATTTGTTTTATCGGGACCGGCACTGAACTGAAAACGAGTGAACATCTCGACATCATCGCTCGAAGCGGATATCAGCGCCATGTCGGGCAAGTGGTTGCGGCCTGTATTCAGCAACAAACTGCGTGGCAGCGTGTCTGGCTGTGGGGGATCCATGCAAATTCACCGGTGCTGCCTCATTTCACGAAGGCGCTTGGCGATGCCGCTACGATACGCTCCTGTGACCGGCTTCCTTACGTGGGGACTCGCACGGACTGGACAACCGTCAAACTGGGATTTGGGTCTAACTTACGGACAAACATCGATCGATATATCAGGCGGATTCAGAAAGATTATAAGTGCAAATTCTATCGCGTTCGCACCATGGAGCAACTGGACGAATTCATGGACGCGTTCGTCCAATTGCACCAGGAGCGGTGGCAATCCAAGGGAGAGCTGGGGTCGTTTGCGTACCCCAACTTCAAAGAGTTCATGCAGGAGACGGTGCGTGAAGCCTTCCGTTGCGGCAGAGCCAGACTTTGGATGCTCTTCCTGGGCGGACAGTGTATTGCGGCGCTGCAGGCGTTTGTAGACCGCGGCGTGGCGCACTATTTTCAAGGAGGGTTCAAAAGCGGATATGAAAAGCATCACCTTGGGAGTGTGATGCTTGCGCTTGCTCTGCAGGATTGTGTACAGGCCGATGACGTGGACGAATTTGATTATATGGGCGGTGGCAGCACGTACAAAGATCATTGGACAAAAACAAGTCACGAGTCGATTGAGTTAGAAGTACTCCGGACCGGAATCCGTCCAAAGTTATATGCAGCATTCAGATACATCGAGCCGGGCGTTGCGTGCATATATAGACGCACTATTCCGAAGATAGTCAGGGAGAAAATACGGAAGTCCATTGGCGCCGTATAGGTTCCAGCCTTCGAAGTCTCATACAAGTGGCGGGAGACCAAATGGGCTGTAATGTACAAAGCCTGGATCAGGATGCAGGTTCACACCTTGGATCACTGATCAGCAGAATGTATCGCTATATTCTGAGAGGCGGGGAAGGCGGAGGTGTCCAGAGGTCAAGGCAGGGCCGCACTTTTGAACTCGCCTACGTGATCCTCGTGAGCGACGAAGTTCATAATTACATGAGCAAGTTGGAAATAGATCTCATGAAACAGTACGGCGCACACGAAGGGCTCAAGGCGGCACCCCACATCACGCTCAAACTTGGGTTTCATGTGACAGATATCGAGCCCTTTGAGCGGTACTTTGATGAGCTCGTAAATAAAATCGAGCCTTTTGAGATCTGCGTAAAGAATTTCGGGTTTTTCGATGAGGCGGGGATCATCTACATGGACGTCGTCCATACTCCAGAACTCGATAGCCTGAGGCGGCGAATTGTTAACGACCTTTCAACACAGCATGGCATCAAGCCCAATGCTCTGGAAGGTGATCAATACCATTTCCATGCCACATTGGCGTACTTGTCGAAGAATGATTTCTCGCGAGCACGACGAGAATTTGAACATGTAAAGATCGAACGCCGGTTTGTGATGAACACGTTGGGATTGATTTGCCATACAGGAGATGGATGGATCACCTACAAGCGAGCAAGATCAACGCAAGTCCCGGCGTAGTCTGGGGGTGTCTTTGGGTTTGAGTGGCGTGAAGGGGGTCATTGGAATTTCCGCCGCAATGGATATTCCAATTGCGGCGATCGATGACATCACTCATCGATATCAAGCCAGGGGTCTTGAAGGATTTACCGTCGTGACAAGCGGTGGGACAGTGAGCGTTTCATAGGCAGGCGCCGTTCGCACCTCCTCAAGCGCCGGTTCAGCAGCCTCAATTCAACATCTTGACAGTTTCCAACCCTAACCCGCATTATTCAGTGCGCCGTGAAAAGGCGCTGTGTGTCTCACAGGTGCAAGTCCTGTCTGGGGAGTTGTCGGGACACCCCAGTAGCTACCAAGGCGGCCAGAAGGGCAACTGACTGGTCGAAGCTCTTGGGACAAAGGCCCACCTTGGGTGGGTCAGCGAGCCGACGGGCCGCAACACGTGTGAAGCCTGAGCAGGCCTCGAAAGTGAAGTCGCGAGGGCCGACCGGCCTGAATAACCGGGAAGGCCGCTGGAGTCCATGGGAGCACCCGACCGATGACCAGGGATTCGCTCGCCGGGGTAAGGGGCGTGGCACGTCGGCACAGCACACAGGGCAACACGGGAGATCCCACGCGGCGAGGCGTGCGCCTCGCTCCATCATCAGGGTGGAGCCGCGTGGGAAGTCGGAGGGGCTCATAGTACCGTTTGCACCCGGCGGACAGCATAACCGGCGGGGAGGGAAGGAGCCCTGGTTCGAGGCGTGCCTCGACGAGTCCAGGAGCCGGAGATTGGCGAGAGCCTGTGAACTCCTGGCTTGCTCCGGAGACTCCAAGAGGTGCTGGGCCTCACGGCCGAGCCGGCGCGCAGGGCGCAGGTGCATGCCGTGGTGTGACACTCGTCCGAGAGCCGGATGCGGGAAAACCGCACGTCCGGTTCGATGAGCGGACAGGGGAAACTCCTGACCGCTGTGGTTGGCGGTAGATGCGTGCATCGAAACCATCGTGAGCGGCTCCAGGCCAGCGCCCATGTTCGACTCTACCGAGCGCTTCTGCTGCAATCGCGGATTCGCCGCTGCGACAAGCCTGGACGCGGTAGCCCGGCGTCCAGGCAG
>CAZGYZ010000113.1:0-6631 GCA_964530675.1 uncultured Nitrospira sp.
GCCATCTCGGCATGGATCTTGAGCCTTTTCAGGCTTCTTATGGAGGTTGTTGTGCGCACAGGCATCCAACCGCACACCATGGCGATCGACAACGGGAGGCGCAGACCGCCCTATTTACGCTTGCTGCACATCTCTTGTGCGCTGGTGATGTTCTGTCTGCTGATCGCCGCTGTCCCTACGCCAACGAGGCCCGACTACGACAGCGTCTACCCTCGGTATTCAAACCAGGAAATCCATCGGGCCATCAAATGGTACGCCAAGAAATATCGTCTCGACCCTGCGCTGCTACGCGCTGTCATCAAGACCGAATCCGGATTTCGCCAGCATGCCGTATCCCGCAGAGGCGCGGTCGGCTTGATGCAACTCACGCCGGCCACCGCGGCAACATTGCGTGTGAACGATGTCTATGACCCGATCCAGAACATCCGTGGAGGGGCGAAGCAGCTGCGGCACCTGCTGAACCTGTACCAAGGCGAACTTCCCTTGGCCCTGGCGGCCTATAACGCCGGGGTCCACCGGGTCAAAGGCCACAAGGTTCCGCGCATTCGAGAAACCCGTGCCTACGTCAGGAGAGTGCTGCAGTATTACGAGGTGTTTCGTTCTCACCCGCAACCTTCTCTCAAGAATAAGAACAAATAGAGACAGGCGGAATACCATGCCGCCTGCACGTGGATAAGAGACATTGCCTGACACTCTCCGTAGAGAGATCAAGCACATTCGTCTCGCCCTCGAAGTCATCCTTTCCAAAAAAGAATAGACGGCAAGGCTGAGCTGGCGGTCTCGACGTTCCGCTATCGCAGCCTCATGGTCAGAGATTGAAGCTCAGCTATCGTATCTGAACCGGCTTCTTTCACGGTCTGAGCAGAAGAGGACTTGACCTGTATGGAATTGGTCTGCGACAAGAGAGAATCTTTGATCGAGGAGGAGTGCAACGATGAAACGGCACATCAACCAACGAATGGCCGGATTGGCCCATTCGGAGATTCGAGCAATGACCCAGGCCTGTGTCCAGGCGAAGGGCCTCAACATGGCACAAGGGGTCTGCGACACGCCTGTTCCACCGATGGTGCTTCGAGCTGCGGCGCAAGCGATGGAGCAGGGGAAGAATGTCTATTCGCGATTCGATGGATTGCCCGAACTGCGGCAGGCGATCGCCAAGAAGCTCGCGCAGTACAACGGCATTGTGGCTGATCCGGAAACAGACGTGACAGTCAGTGCGGGAGCCACCGGGGCCTTTCATTGTGCCTGCCTGGCGCTGCTCAATCCCGGCGACGAGGTTGTCCTCTTCGAGCCCTACTATCAGTATCACATCAGTGCGCTGCTCGCAGTTGAGGCGGTTGCGGTGCCTGTGAAAATGCAGGCCCCTGATTGGAATTTTTCCAGGGCCGATGTCGAGCGCGTCATCACGCCTCGAACCAGGGCGATCATCGTGAATTCGCCTGGTAATCCTTCCGGAAAAGTATTCAGCAGGAGCGAGTTGGAGAGTATTGCGGCGATCGCACAACAACATGACCTATTCGTGTTTACCGATGAAATCTACGAATACTTCCTCTATGACGGCCGCACCCATGTGAGCCTAGCAACTCTGCCGGGCATGGCCGACCGCACGATTACCCTCGGCGGCTACTCCAAGACTTTTAGTATCACCGGCTGGCGCATCGGCTACAGTGTCGCTGCAGCTCGGTGGGCCCAGGCGATCGGCGCGATGAACGACCTGCTCTATGTCTGTGCCCCGACGCCGTTGCAGGCGGGGGTGGCGGCGGGTATCCAGGAACTCCCGGACTTGTTCTACCGCGATCTGGCGCGCGATTATCAACAGAAACGCGATCGGTTCTGTCAGGCCTTGGCGAAGGCCGGTCTGACACCGTCGATTCCGCAAGGCGCATACTATGTGCTGGCCGATGCGTCGCACCTGCCTGGCACAACGGGAAAAGCACGAGCAATGTTTCTTCTCGAGACGATCGGCTTGGCCGGCGTGCCGGGGGAAGCCTTCTTCTCCGGGCCTGAGGGGAAGCAGTTCATCCGATTCAGCTATGCGAAAATCGATTCCGATATCGATGACGCTTGCCAGCGGCTTGCGCGACTCGGGTAGGAGCGGGCCTCAAGACTTCTGCCACCCGTCCAAATCGCTTGATCGCTCTTGTGCGCCTGTTCACCAAATGGTAAGTAGGAGGAAATGACAGGGAGCCTCATGGAAGGACGCAAGCATACTCGTTTCGCAGTGCAACTCCCTGTGTTGTTCAGTGGAGACCAGCTTTCTGACGGAGGCACTATCTTAAATGTGTCTGCGGAAGGTTGCGCCATCACGTCCAACACCGTCGCCGGCGTTGGAGTCTATCTGCAATTGACAATGCAACTCCGAGAGCGAGAGGAGCCGATCCTGGTCGATCTGGCCGCAGTCCGGTGGGCTTCCGCGAGGAGGTTCGGTGTTGAGTTTATCAAGATTCGTCCTGAAGAGAGAGAGTGGCTGAAGCCGTTCGTCAGGGCGCTGGAATCAACGAGCTGAATGAGGCATCCGCAATGAGCTCAAGCAGCTATCTCATGGCGACGGTCCGGACTTGCTCATAGGTGGTCAGCCCGGCGAGTATTTTTAGAATTCCATCCTGCACGAGTGTCACCATCCCTTCCTTTTCAGCCAGGCACTGCATCTCTGTTGTTTTGGCACGGTTCTGTATCAAGTTTCGTAGTTCATCTGATCCGCACAGGAGTTCGTGCAAGGCGACCCGACCCTTGAGGCCTGTCTGGCTGCAGGCATCACATCCACGCCCTCGATAGAGCTGGAAGTCCTCGCGATAGCCCACTTCGAGCGTGCCCCAGGTCTGGGTACCATACCAATGAGCCAGTCTGTCGTATTCCTGCGCCGTTGGATGGTACGGCTCTTTACAATTGACGCAGATCCGCTTGCAGAGGCGTTTGGCAATCACTCCTTGCATGGCATCGGCAAAGTTGAAGGAGTCGCATCCCAGGTCGAGGAGGCGGACCACAGTCTCGACCGCCCCGTTCGTATGTAATGTGCTCAAGACCAGGTGCCCGGTCAGCGAGGCCTCGATGGCCACATCGGCAGTTTCCTTATCCCGCATCTCCCCGATCATGATGACATCAGGGTCGGCTCGTAAGAACGACCGCATAGCGGAGGCAAAGGTAAACCCAATTTTGGGATGGACCTGCACTTGCCGAAGGCCTTCCTGGGTGATCTCGATGGGGTCTTCCGCCGTCCAGATTTTCCGTTCGTCTGTATTGATATGACGCAGCAGGGCATGCAGGGTCGTCGTCTTTCCGGATCCGGTTGGGCCCACGCACAAGATAATGCCGTGCGGCTTCTCGACGATTTCCAGGAGCGCTTTGAGCGTGGCCGGAGCAAATTCCATGGCATCGAGAGGGAGAGGCTCCCTCGCCGTGAGCAATCGCATGACAATGTCCTCATTATTACCGGCGGTCGGCAGGGTTGCCACGCGCAGCTCGATTTCCCTATCCTGGTTCAGCTTGAATCGGATCTTCCCGTCCTGTGGTTTCCGGCGTTCAGCAATATCCAGGTTGGACATGATCTTGATACGGGACACCAAGGCTCGGCGATAAATCGCGGGAATCCGCATATAGGTGGAACAGGTACCATCCACGCGAAAACGGATCGCTGTTTCCTTGCGATCCGAGTAGGGTTCAACATGGATGTCAGACGCCTCGTGCTTGTATGCCTCGGCAATGATCTGATTCGCGAGCCGTACGATCGCGGAATCGTTCTCGTCAATGCCGTCAGATTCGATGTCGCAAAACTGCTCTTGGTGAGCGTCGTTGACCAACTCGCCCAATGTATCCGCAATGGACCCACTGTCAGCGTCTCCGATCGTGGCGCTGAGAAACCGCTCGATGTCACGCTGCAGGCCTAGGGCATACCGTATCGTCAGGCCAGGGAAGGAACGTCGAATGTCATGACCTCTATCGAGATCATGGGGGTTGTCGATTAGGACATCCAGAATGTCACCCTGCTGCTTCAACGGGAGCCAGTGGTGTCTGCGGAGGTAGTCGTGGCTCAGATTATTGAGGAGCTGGGGATCGATCAGGGTCCGTTCGTCGTATGGAATATAGGGGCAGTCGAAAAACGTGCTCAGTGTCTTGCCGAGGACCGCTTTGGGGACTCGGTATTTCTCGATCAGCAGGCCTTCCAAGTTGGTTGATTTATGCAGGGACTCCTGAATAGCCTTCACGAGATCCGTTTGGCGAATGAAACCCTCCTGGATCAAGGGATCGTAGGCGCGTGGATCGATGGTATTATTGGCCGCCTTCTGCATAGTTTCTATTACGTGTGTCCAGGAAGGAACACGATTTCCGTTCCGGTGACTCCCGACCGTTCTAATTATCAGTATAGAAGTATTTTCGTCGTTCACAACGAATTTCACAAAGAAGTGTGATCCCTTGCGAGCTTATCTGACGCAAGAGCCGTCGACAAGGTTGTGAGGGAAGATGACGCTATTGAATGGAGCGGCTCAATTCTTCTCTGGTTGCGAACGGGCATGTGCGGCATGGGTCTGGAGGTTGGCACGCAGTTCTTTCTTGGATGTGGCGGCGATCGCGATGACGCCGTGGAACCTTGGTATCGGCTGATTGAAGACGAAGGGGTTTCCCGCCGCGTCGCAAATGAAACCGCCGCTCTCTTCGATGAGCAAGACTCCGGCTGCAAGATCCCATTCGTTCTCCGGCTCGATGGTGAAGGTCGCCTGGACTCGACCTGCGGCGACCAGGGCCAGGGCGTTGGCGATGGAGTACATGGGGAGGCACCGAGCGGTCTCGTCGAGCGCCGACCATCGGCCGCTCCGGAGTTCCCACGCACTGACCATGATGACGGGATTGAAGTCACGACCGGGTGGGAGGGAGACGCGTGCGCCGTTCAAGAACAGTCCTCCGCCGCGAACTGCCGTGAAGAGTTCGTCGGTCGAGGGATTGAGGATCGCGGCGACAATCGGTGCGCCTCGTTCAATCAACGCGGCAGAAATACAGAACTCCGGCATCCGATTCACCAAGGCTTTTGTGCCGTCAATGGGGTCCACAATCCAGACACGCCGGTTGGTGAGTCGAGCCGGATCGTCGGGAGACTCTTCCGAAAGCCATCCATCCTGTGGAAACTCCCGGCGCTGCATCTCATGCAGGATGCGATTGACCTCATGATCCACGGTGGTGACCGGCGAATGGTCCGGTTTCGTCTGCACCTCGAACCCAACTCTGACCAGTTCACGCACACTTGCGCCAGCCTTCTGAACCGCTTCGACCAGCGTTGCCAATTCTCGTTCCATGCTACCTGCCTCGCAGAGTGGAACAGGAAGAGTAGCAGGTCTTGCAGGATCGGCAAAGAAGAAAGACGGCACTCTGGCGACCAGCGAGGCGGTCCTCTTGACCATCGCGGAGAACCTGCGTACAAGCAGGGGATACTGCGAGGTCTCTACCCATGAAGCTGGTCCAGAAACGATCCAGAAAGACGGGGCTCCCCCCGGGCACGCTTGTCCATATCGGCGAGAATAAACCGGCCAAGGTGACGATCACATCCTTTAACTACGCAGGCAGCCGTTGCGACGAGCACCAGGATCTGTCGGTCGATGGGCTTGCGCCACCGACCGATGAGACTATCACCTGGGTGGATGTCGGAGGCGTCCACAAGATGGATGTTCTGGAATCGTTCGGGAAGCAGTTCCAGCTCCATCCCCTTCTCCTCGAAGACATTGCCAACACCGATCAGCGGCCGAAGCTCGAAGATTATGAGACTTGCTTGTTCCTCGTCATGAAGATGCTTTCGGTCACCGACCGGCAGGAGATCATCGTCGAACAGGTAAGTCTGGTTCTCGGACCGAACTTTGTCCTTTCATTTCAGGAAAACGGGGCCGACGTCTTCACATCGGTGCGGGATCGTCTTCGTGGTGGCAAGGGACGGTTGCGGCAGTCGGGGGCCGACTACCTGCTCCATGCGCTGGTCGACGCCATTGTCGATCGATACTTCGAGGTGTTGGAGGTGTTAAGCGAGAAGATCGAAGTGTTGCAAGATCTGGTGGTCAGTCATCCTAAGCCTGAGACGCTGCGCCAGATTCATGCCCTCAAACGGCAGTTGCTGTTTCTGCGGCGGGCGGTGTGGCCCCTCCGTGAAGCGGCGAACAATCTCTCCCGATCGGAAAGCCCCTTCTTGCAAGAGTCGACCAAGATATTCTTCCGTGATGTATACGATCATGTGGTTCAAATCGTGGATACCATCGAGACGCTTCGCGAAATGGTCTCGGCCGGTCTCGATATCTATCTGTCGAGCATCAGCTATCGGCTGAACGCTGTCATGAAGGTTCTAACGATCATTACGACGATTTTCATGCCGCTGACTTTCATCGTCGGCATCTACGGGATGAACTTCGAGCACATGCCCGAACTGAAATGGGAATGGGGCTACCCGCTGGTACTCGGGCTGATGGTGGCGATCGTGATCGCCATGCTGGGATTTTTCAAAGGAAAGAAGTGGATCTAGGAGCCTGTCCGGCATTGACCGTTCTACTGCGGCGAACGATCCACGACCATCTGCGTCGTTCTCGGCCCGAAAAAATCCTCAACGTATTCCAGCGAATACGCCTCCGGTTTTTCCAGGTCTGCGGCCTAGCATCTGGCC
>CAZGYZ010000114.1:0-6549 GCA_964530675.1 uncultured Nitrospira sp.
CCGTTGGTGATATCCACCTGCCCCCCGCCGAACGAGACAGCATAGAGCCCGCGATCGACGGAGCGAATGATCTCCTCAGGGTCCGATGTGCCAGCCAACATAAACGTATTCGTCATGCGTGGCAGCACCACGCTTTGATAACTTTCTCGCCTGCCATTACCAGTCAGGGGTATTCCCATCAGACGCGCGTTCAATTTGTCGGTGATATAGCCGCGCAGGATTCCGCGCTCGATGAGCATGGTGCGACCGGTCGTGGTCCCTTCATCATCCATGTTGAGCGAGCCACGCCGGCCAGGCAAGGTACCATCATCGACGATGGTACAGACATCGGACGCCACTCGTTTCCCAAGAAGATTTGAAAACGCTGAGGTTTTCTTGCGATTGAAATCCGCTTCGAGACCATGGCCAATGGCTTCATGCAACAAAATCCCCGGCCAGCCTCCACCCAACACGACCGGCATGACACCAGCCGGCGCTTCGACGGCAGACAAATTGAGGATGGCTTCACGCGCCGCTTCACGCGCAAACCGCAGATACCGGTCGCCCTCATAATAAAACTCGAACCCGACACGGCCCCCCCCGCCGAACGAGCCGGCTTGGCGTTGGCCGTTCTCTTCAGCAATACAGGTGACTTGCAGCCTCGAAAGCGGTTGCACGTCCCCTATCAACGTGCCATCTGAAGTGGCGACCATCACCACCTTATATTCCGTGTTAAACGAGGCCATGACATTCTTGATGCGTGGATCGGACCGGCGTGCTTCGGCATCGATCGCGTTCAACAACGACACGCGTTCCGCTGTGGCGACTTCAGCTCGAGCCCGATCGATCAGGTAGAGATCTCTGGTGGGGCGCTGATGAACGGGAACAGGAACCGCGTGGGCTCCACCAGGCGAGTTGGCTATGTACCGGGCCGTATCTGCCGCGAGTTCGAGATCTTTCTTCGTCAGCTCATCGGAATAGGCAAAGCCGGTTTTTTCCCCTGCCGTCGCACGCACCCCCACTCCCTGCGATACACTCTTCGTCGCACGCTTGACGAGGGACTCCTCCATCGAGACAGATTCGGACACACAGGACTCAAAATAGAGATCGGCATAGTCGACATCCCGAACTTTGACCCGCCCAAGCGCCCCAAGCACCTCGCCTTCGGTCAGCCCAAAGGACGTCAACTGAACAAGATCACCCATGGTTTGCAAATCCTCATGACGGTTGGCATATGAATAGACGGGGAAGTATAGCCGATCGCTTTCCGCAGGCGCAATGACAATTCATCCAACTCGTCGCTTTTACAGGACTTTTACGAAAATTTGTTTGACAATCTTCCCCCTCGCCAGTAGACTTTGCTCGCCTACCGTACAATCTTGCGCAAAGGAATATTTACCAACAGCACAGATATGGACACCAAAGATTCATCGACCCTGGACCAGCTATCCGAAAAAGAGCTCACCATAAAACTTGATCCTAGCCTCTTACCCAAGCATGTTGCCATCATCATGGATGGCAATGGCCGCTGGGCAGAACTGCGAGGCCTCCCTCGCATTGCCGGTCATCGCGAAGGGATCAAGTCCGTCCGGGAAATGATTACAGTCTGCTTGGAACTGGGCATCCACGCCCTGACAATTTACGCGTTTTCACAGGAAAATTGGAACCGTCCCGTTCAAGAAATCTCTTCGCTCATGGGCTTGCTCGAATATTACCTTTCGACGGAGCGGACGAAGCTCATTGAGCAGGGTGTTCGGGTGCGGACAATCGGTCGACACGACTCTCTCCCGACCTCCGCCCGCCGATGGGTCCTGGCCACTGAACAGGAAACCGCCCATCTCGACAGACTACATCTCACACTCGCCCTCAGCTATGGTGGCCGTACTGAGATCGTGGACGCGGTACGTGAACTCCTTCATGAAGTACAAGACGGCAAGCTGCAACCAGACGATGTGGATGAGTCGCGGATCCAGCAATATCTCTACACCCATGAACTGCCCGATCCCGACTTATTGATTCGCACCAGTGGCGAAACGCGAATCAGCAATTTCCTTCTCTGGCAGCTCGCCTACACCGAGCTCTATTTCACTCCGACGCTGTGGCCCGACTTCCGTCGCCGAGAACTCTTGCTGGCCTTACTGGAATACCAGCGGCGTGAGCGGCGATTCGGTCGCGTCCTCAGTGCCATTTCGTCATAAGTGGTCGATCCCAACCTCCCCATGCAGGAATATAAAACCGCTGGCCAACAGCAGGCTGAACCGACGCCGGTTACGGTGTCCCGATTCGACCCCCGTCGGATCTATACCATTTTGGTCCTCGCTCCACTCTTATATGCCGTCATTCGATACCTCCCTCCCCTTGCATTTTCCGGCGTCGTGGCGCTGGCAGGAGCGCTCGCCCTCTTTGAGTTCTACCGATTATGCTTTAACGACCGCAGCCACACCTGGCTGATAGGGATCGGCCTGGCAGGATTCACCGGCTTGATTTTTGGAACACACTGGCCGGGCATCATCGTTCCCACCCTCCTGGCCACACTAGTCTGTGTTACTTCGGTCCCACTCCTCAGTCGCTCCCCCCTTGAACAGAGCCTGAGGGACGGAGCCATGACCCTATTCGGCGTGCTCTATCTAGGCCTCACACTCGGCATGCTCTCGATGACAAGGCTCCTCCCTCAGGGCGAATGGCTGATTTTCTTTCTCCTGCTGGTAACCTGGGCATCCGATACCGGCGCCTACTATGTCGGCACACTGTACGGACGACATCGCTTGGCTCCCACGATCAGTCCCAAAAAAACAGTCGAGGGCTTGGTGGGAGGTTTAATTGCTGCCATAATAGCCGGGTACATAGCACGTTGGTGGTTTCTTCCAGAGTTATCCGGTCTCGATTGTCTGATCTTGGCTACCCTGCTGACCATCGCAGGTCTCTGGGGTGACCTGGCCGAATCGGCGATGAAACGCACCGTCGGCTTGAAGGATTCCGGCGGGATACTGCCGGGGCACGGGGGTATGCTCGACCGTCTGGATAGTCTCTTGTTCGCCACCCCTGTCTTCTACTACTATATAATGTTGGCAAGCCGGCTATGAGTCATGGAGTGAAAAAACCCCTTATGAAAACCATCGTCATTCTTGGATCGACCGGGTCGATCGGCACCAACACCTTAGATCTCGTGAACCGGTTCCCGGACGAATTTCGTGTGGCGGGACTGACTGCCGGCAGCAATGATGAGAAACTCGAGGACCAGATCCGCCGGTTTAACCCCCGCATCGTGGCCCTATCGGATGCCTCCGCTGCCGCCAGGCTCCGGCAACGCTGTGAGGGGCTGCCTGTCGAAATTTTGGCCGGCCAAGAAGGCTTGATTCAGGTTGCCTCTGCGCCAGAAGCCGAGCTCGTCATCTCCGCCATCGTCGGTGGAGCCGGTCTCGTGCCTACCCTTGCGGCGATCCGAAGCGGAAAGCAAATTGCCTTGGCCAATAAGGAACCGATGGTCATGGCGGGAAAATTGATGCAGGACGAGGCGCGCCGGCATGGCGTTCGGATCTTCCCGGTCGACAGCGAACACAGTGCGATCTTCCAATCGTTAGAAGGTCATCGCAAAGAGGATGTCCGCCGTCTGATCTTGACGGCGTCCGGAGGGGCTCTCTGGACCTTGAACCGCGAAGAGCTGCAGGACGTCACACCAGAACGGGCGCTCCAACATCCCAATTGGAAAATGGGCGCAAAAATCACGATCGATTCCGCCACGCTCATGAACAAAGGACTCGAGGTTGTCGAAGCCCGCTGGCTCTTCGACATCCCGGAGTCTCAGATCGAGGTCATGATCCACCGGGAAAGCATCATTCATTCTCTGGTAGAATATCAGGATCGATCGATGATCGCACAATTGGGATTGCCGGATATGAGAACACCTATTTCTTATGCGATGAAATATCCAGGGCGCATGCCGCTGGATCTGCCTTCGCTGGATCTGACGGAAATTGCGAAGCTGACGTTTTGCAAACCCGATCACGACCGGTTCCCCTGCTTGGGTCTTGGCTATGAATCCCTGCGGGTCGGCGGTACGATGCCGGCCACAATGAATGCCGCAAATGAAATCGCCGTCGAGGCATTCTTAAACGGGGGTATCCGGTTCACCGACATTGTGGAGATCATTCGCAGCACAATGGATGTCCACACCACCAAAGACGTCGAGACGTTGGAAGACGCGCTGGAGGCGGATCGCTGGGCTCGAGAGAAGGCTGAATCGTTGGTAGTAGCATTAGCACGCTAGGTCTACACGAAGGAGCACACATCTTGTTCATGGCACTTACCTGGTCCCCCGATACCGTCTGGTTGCTCTTGCAGAAGGCATGGTGGTTCCTGGTCGTTCTGGGCGTGTTAGTCGCGTTCCATGAACTCGGGCATTTCTTGGCTGCTCGCTGGGTCGGGGTCAAGGTCCTCAAGTTTTCCCTTGGATTCGGACCAAAGATTTTTGGCCGGAAAATGGGCGAAACAGAATATCTCCTCTCAGCCATTCCATTGGGTGGCTATGTCAAACTGTTCGGCGAAGATGAGACCGAAGCGACGACACAGGAGGATCGTGCGCGGTCGTTTGCACACAAAGGATTGTGGGGCAAAGTCCTGATCGTTGCCGCGGGGCCTGGATTTAACTTTATTCTGGCTTATTTCATTTTTGCCGGATGGCTCGCGACCGGAGCTCCACTTCCTGTCCCGACGTTCCAGGATCTCACCCCCGATATCGAAGCGATGGTTCCCGGCTCTCCTGCCGACACCGCAGGCATCCACATTGGAGATCGTATCAGCCGAGTCAACGGACAAGACATTTCAACCAGAACAGAACTCTTCGATGCAGTGGCGAAGAGTAAAGGGCAGGCACTGACGCTCGAGATTAAACGAGGCGAACAGTTCAAAACGCTGACGGTCACGCCCACCACCGCACCAGGACCACAGGTCTCTGCGCAAGAGCCAGGATACTATCTGGGCGTCGAAGAAGCACCACCCCTCGTCACATCAGTCACGCAAAACTCTCCGGCGGAAAAAGCAGGGCTCCAAGCCGGAGACCATGTGGTCAAGATCGAAGACCAGACGATCCATACCTGGTCTCAGATGACCGGTATCGTGAAAGAAAGTCCCAATCGCCAACTACACATAGAGGTCTTGCGGGAAGGGCATCGCACTTCGTTGACCGTGACGCCCTCGGCTGAGAAAGCGACGGTCAACGGCCAGCCGGTCGAAGTCGGCAAGATCGGCATTGCAGGACCCGGCGGCCGTTCGATTATCCGCTCCAACAGCCCTCTGCTGGCGCTCTATGACGGATTGCGAGCCACCTGGGGCTTGACCGAGCTGACCGTAGTAGGCCTCTACAAGATGATCGTGGGAGACATCTCCAGCAAAAATATCGGCGGCCCGCTGACGATCGCCAATATATCCGGTGAAGCCGCTTCGCAGGGCGCCTCAAATGTGATCTATCTCATCGCCATTCTGAGCATCAATCTGGGCGTCCTCAACTTGCTCCCCATACCCATTCTCGATGGCGGCCATCTGCTGTTTTTCCTAATCGAGGGCATCCTCCGTAAACCACTCGGCGAACGACAGAGAGAACTCGCACAACAGGCCGGACTCGTGCTATTAGTGGGTGTCATGGTCTTTGCGTTCTGGAATGACCTTGAACGAATCTTCTTTCGATAGAAAATAAGTCAGAAAGTCTGAAGGTCGAACGTCTTCATGTCACTAAAATCTTTCCCCATCCTCCGGCACTCAGACTTGACGACTTTTTGACCTCCCTCACACAACCATGCGGACATCTCAAGTCTTAATTCCCACATTGCGAGAAGATCCGGGAGAAGCGGAAACCGTCAGCCATAAGCTCATGCTCCGAGCCGGTCTGATTCGCAAGGTCGCGGCCGGCATCTACACCTACCTTCCACTCGGCCTTCGGGTCATCCGAAAAGTCGAGCAGATCATTCGAGAAGAGATGAACCGGGCCGGCGCTCAAGAACTCCTTATGCCCATTGCATCTCCCGCAGAATTATGGCGAGAAACCGGCCGATGGAATTTTTACGGCAAAGAACTGGTGCGCTTCAAGGATCGTCACGAGCGCGAGTTCTGCTTGGGGCCTACCCATGAGGAAGTGATTACCGACCTGTTCAGACGCGAAGTCCGCTCCTATCGACAGATGCCCCTGAACTTCTATCAAATCCAAACAAAGTTTCGAGATGAAATCCGCCCCCGCTTTGGACTCATGCGGGGACGTGAATTCATCATGAAGGACGCCTACAGCTTCGATCAAGACGAAACGAGCGCCAGGCTCAGCTATCAGAAGATGTACGATGCCTACCATCGTATTTTCACGCGCTGCGGCCTCACCTTCCGTGCCGTGGAAGCCGACACCGGCCTGATCGGCGGCAGCTCATCTCACGAGTTCATGGTGCTCGCCGAAACGGGCGAGAACACGATCGTCTACAGCGATGCCGGCACCTATGCCGCCAACGTCGAACAGGCCGAAGTGCTGCCTCCTACTGATGTGGACACCGAAACCCCGCGGCCTCTGCACACCGTCCAAACGCCTCGCTG
>CAZGYZ010000115.1:0-6503 GCA_964530675.1 uncultured Nitrospira sp.
CGTCCACCGCCGCGGTATAGCTGAATTGATCCGACGTAATAAAGAAATTGGAATCATCCTTGTAGAGATCGGGCTTGCCTGCTTCCAGGTAGGCCTGTTTGGTAATTTCCTGGCAGACGGCCATAGTGATTGGGTCGCGGTGCGGCACGAGCAAGTCGGTCCCATAGGCGGCCGTGCGTTTGGCCACGCGCCCGAGAATGACTGCCGCGGCAATGGTGGATGGATCGCTCATGTCGTGGGCGCCGGTAAGATATAGGATCGGTTTGCCCAACTCCGTCGCGCGGCCGATGGCCTCATCCACCGCATCGAGGCCGGGAATACGCCTGAGGAAAATCTCCCGTTTTCTAGCTGTACTGATGGCGTAGAACACGATGCCGCCGAACAGGAGCGCCAGCAGAAGATTATTCATCTGATTCCAGTTGATCCAATTCGGTTGCGGCATGGCCTGAACCGGTGCGGCCACGGCTCGATCGTCGCCCGAGACCTTCGCCACAGTCACGGAGTAGATCGCCTCATTTTTGAGCTCGACTCCTCTCCCGTTCTTCAGCGTGAACTGGTGCTGTTCTCCAGTCGTCGGCCTGGTCCACCAGGGCCACTTGGATTCACGGACATACCGTTGGTTCGAAGGAAACTCCGCCACGACTTTCATCGTGGCCGGATCCGGTGCCGTGGTTCCCTCGCTGAGCAAAACCTGATATTTGATTGCGGCGCTATCGTCGGGAGCCGGTGACCAGAGCACCGTCAGGCTTCCGCCGCCATCGCTCGGGGTATCGAACACACGAACATCTTGAGGTGGCGCGAGAGGAGTCTGTGCCAATACGACGGAGCAAGACAAGCCAATAACACAGGCAGCGAGAAAGACGTAGTGCGCCACCGCACTCCCCTTACCCCTTACCCCTAACCCCTTACGCTTCACCCTTCACCCCTTACCCCTCACGCTTCTCACGCTCCTTCAATCAGTTCAATATTCGTACGCGGGATCATGGTCCTGCTGCCATCGCCAAAGCGGACTTCCAGCACCCGTACCTCACTCTCGGTTGGAATCTTCTGGAGATCAGACGGCAAACTCGCCACTTCACCGATCTTGCCGAACAACGGGTCTCGAATGATACGAACCTGGTCGCCGATTCTGATACCGTCCCGCTGCGGGGCAATGGCCGCACCATGACCATCCGCTACGCCTTTTGGAATAATGATCTCCGGACGGATGACACCGGCACGAATTTGTGTGGCGCCTGAAATGGAAGCCGGTTGTCCTGCATGAGCGGAGAGAAGCGCGAACGTTTTTCCGGCCATGGGGATGGACCCGAACCCTTCGGTGAGAATCAGGGTAAATCCGACCTGTTCCGTGCCCGTGATGGCCACACCAAGGTCATAGCCCAGCAGTGCGCGCAAATCCTTATCGTGAATGCCGCCGATCACCAAGCCCGCAACCCCTACTTCTTTCGCGCGAGCCAGGGCGTCTGAAGAGACGAAGGAGCCGCCCACGACGACTTTGCCTTTCATGTCTGCAGTCAGGTGGCGAGGCGTGAGCGCTTCGTCCGGCGACGTCACCGCGATCACAATCTCGCCACAGGTTTCACCGCCGATGCCGAAGATGCCCTGCACCAAACTACAATCCGTTTCGACCGCGACGCCCTGCTGCGGAATCACCTCGACAATGCGCCCGTCGACATAGGCCAGCAACTCCAGCACGCGCGGCGGCTCCCGCAACAACACCTGCCCCGTGACCGTAGAGAAGGACTCCACGACGCCGGTTACAGGTGAGCGGACCTCCGTCTTCAGCCACTTGATGAGCGGTTTATTCTCGGCCAGGATCTCATCCTTCTGCACTGGATCGCCGGCCTTCTTGATCAAATATTCGTGGATCTCATCCGGCGCCACACCCAATTGATTGGCGAGATTCAGCGGATAGACCTTCCCGGGCAGTTCCGCACGAGCCACCGCTTGATTCGCGCGAACCACTTCCCCAATCGTGACCAGCACGTTGCCAGGCAGCGACAACATCCGCCGACGACGAACCATTGCCTGCTCTGTGACGGTTAAGCCTGGGGTGTAAGAATGGGCCATACTTCAGCTCAATGTGGAATGATGAATGATGAATGATGAATTAAGAAACTCATCCCCTCGGCTCCCCACAAACCTGTGCCTTCTATGAATCTTCGTTTACCATTCATCATTCAAAATTCAACATTCATCATTTATGCCGTCGGGTACAGCCCGACTGCGCTGAACCATTTCTTCAGCGCCGCCACTCTGGCATTGTGATCTGTCGGCAACTGCAACGGGCGTCCGCGCCCATCAAGCAAGAGTCCCACTACGCCACCTTGCACCTCTCGCGTGATCGAGACTCCCGCCCCTGCACCGAGATTCACCTGTTTCTCCGGTTGAATTGCGATCGAGGCCTTCTGGTCACCGGCTAAGGGAACCAGTCGCAAGTCACCAAATGCGAGTGCCCCCTTGTCGATTCGCCCATCGGCAAAAGTGATGACATAGTCCGCGCACCGGTCCCCATCCTTCCCCTGCCCGATCGGCGCAACACAGGTTCCCAGGTAAACCATGCAATCACGGACGAAGACATCGGTCGCTGCTTTCTCGTCGATCGTGGAGAGCACACCGAGATGTGGCATCATGAAGATACTGTCCACCGAGAGCCTCGTCACTCCGAGCGGTTCATAGGCATCCACCATCATCAACATCGATTGCACACGGCGCGGCGCATGGGACAGAATCCCACCGCTCCCGACAATCAAATCCAACTTAAGCATGTCGATGAGTGTCTTGCCGGACTGCTGCTGCTCGAACACATCCGAGATCGTGCGTTCTTGTTGTATGCCCTTGAGAGCCGTCGCGAGGGATTTATGATGGATCAAAGCGAGCCGGAGAGCCTCACGGGCAATTGCATGTTCGATCTGCAACTCATCCAGCGTCTGCGGAATCGTCGTCGGCCGGATCATCTTGTTCTTAATCCGGTTACGGAGCGTCTGCTCCTCGATCGTGAAGGGCACCCACCGCATGATATTCGCGAGCCCTGCTTCCGCCAGTACATTGGAAATACTGTACGACATTCCAAGGTTCGCACTGACGGTCCGATTGAAGAGTCCTTCGAAGACCGAGAACACGTCCGTGGTCGCGCCGCCGATATCCACCCCGATCAAGTTCAAATGCTCCCGCTTGGCGATCGTTTCCATGATGACGCCGACCGCCGCCGGCGTCGGCATGATCGGCGCACCGGCCATCTCGATGAGTTTCTTGTAGCCCGGCGCCTGCTGCATGACATGTTCGAGAAACAGGTCATGGATCTTGTTCCGCGCCGGTGCGAGATTCTCCCGTTCCAACACCGGACGAATGTTATCGGTCAACACCAGCGCGGTTTTCTCGCCCAGGATGTTCTTTACTTGCGGCTGCGCGTCTTTGTTGCCTGCGTAGATCAACGGGAGCTTGTAGGTCGCCCCGAACCGGGGGCGTGGCTCCGCTGCCGAAATGTATTCCGCCATCTCGACCACATGGGTGACCGCCCCCCCGTCCGTCCCACCGGACATCAGGATCATGTCCGGCCGCATCGTCCTGATACGCTCGATCTTTTCATGCGGCAATCGGCCATCGTTTGACGCCAACACATCGATGACAATCGCGCCTGCCCCCAATGCGGCCCGTTGCGCACTTTCTCCCGTCATGTTTTGCACGACCCCGGTCACCATCATTTGCAACCCGCCGCCTGCGCTGCTGGTGGAGATGTAGATGTCGACGCCGGTCTTTGCATCGCGACAGGGCGTGATGATCTTATCGCCGTCGAGGATTTTCCGGCCAGAGAGTTCTTCAATTTCCGCAATCGCATTCAGCACCCCACGCGTCACATCTTCGAACGGCGCTTCCACCGTCGTCGGCGCTTCACCGCGATAGGTTTGCCGGTATTCGTCGCCGACCTTCTCGATCAGAATGGCCTTGGTCGTGGTGCTGCCACAGTCGGTGGCTACGATGACATTCAACGGATGGCTACTCTTACCGGAATCTTGGATGGTCATCCTACAGGCCCATGGACTGATACGCGCGATTCGTTGTGTGCGCGACATGCGCGACTCGAGAAGATAAAACTTCTGACCAGTCCCGCATTTCTCGCAAATCTCGCAAGTCTCGCGTGAAGGAAGAGATACGTTTTACGTTTGACGTTTCACGGCGATACGTCATCAAGCAGAGGCTCCTTGAGGGGCCTGGGGAGGAACTTGGGGAGGAGTTTGGGGAGCAGACTTCGTTTCAATGATGGCAATGAGACGGGAGATTGTATCGCGACGTTCAAGCAACCGGGCCACTTGCTCCACCTCTTTCGCCTGGAAGGCCCATTCAACGATGGGGGTCAGGAAATACAGCGCCTGACTTCCAAGAAAATTCATGGGACCGAGAGATTCAAGAAATACTGTGGCAGGAGCAGCCATGCCTCGTTTCACCACCGCATCGGCCACCCGTTCAAGCAGCGCAAGATCCTCAGCCGTGAACAGCGCGAGCCCAGATTTGGTCGAAAAGGCATGGGAGAATTCTGCACGAACCTTCTCCCACTTTTCTGCCACTGATACCTTGGAGAAAGAAGTCATAACTGTCTGGAAAGGCTGTCAAAATCAACTATCGAGCGGCATTATATGGAGGGGGTGAAGAGGAGTCAAATTAATGCAACGATGCCATGCCGGTCCCGTGCTCCCGGAGCGCGCACGATCGGAATGTGCTCGCTCGACGGGCGCAGTTGGACCGGCAAAGGCATCATTTTACGAGGAGGGGGAGGGTGAGAAGAATAACTACTTTTCGAAGCACGCAAGCGAGAATCAACCTGCCCCGCGTCGAGCGTTTCCCGCCTCTCCCGCTCATCTCCCTCTGTTCCCCACAACCAGATAGACCTAATAAACCAGATGAACCAGACAAACCTGCTACGCAGCCACGTGAATGTTTGGTCTATGTGGAAGCGGCAGCCGCACGCTGATCGCCTTCTCCCAACTTGCGGGTGAACAGCTCCAGCGCCATGTCGTAACAGATTCGGGCCGCAGCTGGATCGTAGCGGGGACCTTCATCGCGAAGAAAGGCGTGGGCGTTGTTGAACTCATGCCACTGGAAATGCGCACTGGCACCACTCAGCGCATTGTAGATCAGCGCCCGCCCCTCGCGGGGAATATGTGGATCCTGCCTGCCCCAGATCATCAGTAGTTCGCCCGTGATCTCGCTGATTCGGTCCAAACTGTTGTCGTGCATACCCTCGCCCAAGCTGCGCTTGTGGATGTCGGTTGCGTAGAAACAGGTGGCAGCCAACACGTCGGGTTGCATCGCTGCACGAAAGGCCAAATGCCCCCCGATACAGATTCCCATGACACCCAGCTTGCCAGTACAGTGTGATGAGCACTTGAGAAAATCCAGCGCCGCGCGCGCATCGCCGTCGTAACTCAACAGCGTCTTGGTGGTCTTATGCCGATTGCCGCGCTCGGCGCCTGCTCCGTCGTAGGCCAGAACGGTGCTGGCCGGTTCCAGTTCGTGGTAAATCTCCGGAACTGCCACCACAAATCCGTGGCTCGCCAACATCGCCGCGGTGCGCCGAATCGGCCCCGTAACCTGAAAGATCTCCGAGAAGAGCACCAAGCCTGGATACCGCCCCCCAGCGACTGGCCGAAAGAGATACGTACGCATGAGCCCCGTAGGAGTGTGGATATCAGCCGATTCGGTATCTGTGATGATCATGCTATTCTCCGATTGAGTGGGTGGGTGCGAACTCCACGTAACTCGCACATAGGCCGCGACCACTTCGACCGAAAGAGGTCACAGTTGCTGCCCAATGAAGCTCCCCGTAGCAGCCTACTCCGCCGAAGTAGTCACTTCGGCTACGAAGGCCGGAAGCTACGGGGTATTCGGCGAAGGAGAATAAACCGGAATAACCAGCCGACCAAATAGACAAGTTTAGTAGCCTCGCCCTGTGCTGCCACCGCGCCCCATCCGATCCAGCGGAAGCGCCTCGTATCGTGTCTTCATGTCAGGATGCTCGTTGAGATAGCTCTTGACCGCTGTATCATCGGCGAAGACCTCCGGACTGCGCTTTCGATACTCCTCGACCGTCAGATCGTACTTCGCTAACAGCTTCCCGAGTTTCGTGTGGATATCCGCACCCATATCCTTCATCTGGTCAGCCGACGGACGCTGCCCATCTTTGAACATTCCTCCACCCTGAAAGTAGTTCGTCATCATCTCGCCAATATCGATACGGGCCTTCACGAACTTTTCCACTTCAGCCGGTTCTGCAGCAAGGCTGACCCCTGAGAGCAATAGAACCATCAACGAGATTCCGATGATGTTACGTGCCAAATTCATGGGCATGAACTCCTTGTAAAAGTATGGGTACCACCTTCGCTCTGCGCAACATCGCCCATCATAGCATCACGGGAAGGCGAAAATAGAGAGAGAAGCAGCGGCCAGGTGCCCTTCTTGCTCGCAGAGCCCCCACGATGAAACAGTGGTCGCTCGATGCGCGCAGT
>CAZGYZ010000116.1:0-6496 GCA_964530675.1 uncultured Nitrospira sp.
CACGACCCTTTGGAAGGACTGGGACAACCGGCCACCAGCTCCCCCACCCAGTCCTTGCCCCTCCCAGTCAATTTCTGTTACAACTGCAACGCCTTTCGCACTCATCGCGCAACTCAGTTTCTCCTTGCTCCACATGACAGAATGGAGGGTCCGTGCCACGACTTGGGGTGAACATCGACCATGTGGCCACGTTGCGGCAGGCCCGTGGTGGAACAGACCCGGACCCCCTTGCCGCCGCCGTATTAGTGGAGTTAGCAGGGGCCGATGGCATAGTCGTCCACCTCAGAGAAGATCGGCGTCATATTCAAGACCGTGATCTTCGCCTCTTGCGGGAACTGATCCACACCAAGCTTGATCTGGAGATGGCCGCCGACGAAACGATGGCCAAAATTGCCATAGCGATCAAGCCGGACCTCGTCACACTCGTCCCGGAACAGCGCCAGGAACTCACGACTGAAGGGGGCCTGGACGTAGCCGGCCACAAAGATCGTATCCAGCAGATCGTGAGCATGCTCCACGAGGCAAGCATTCCCATCAGCCTCTTCATTGAGCCGGATTTGGCCCAAGTCAAAGCTGCGCACAGAGTCTCAGCCGATTTTATCGAACTCCATACTGGCCGGTATGCGAATGCCAAACGTTCGAAAGATGCCGACGACGAAGTAGAGGCTATTACACAGGCCGCGAAACTCTCCTCCAAACTCGGCATGGGCGTCAATGCCGGACACGGCTTGGACTATCGCAATCTGACGCGACTGACCCATATTCCGGAAATCGTCGAATACAACATTGGTCACAGCATCATTGCCCGAGCGGTTCTGGTGGGCCTCGACCAAGCCGTGAGGGAGATGAAAGCGTTGCTAAGTTGAACCATCGCGCCGATGTTGACACCCGACGTTCCTCTCGCAGGATGCTGAAAAAGTCCGCCAGCGGCGTTCTCGCATCGTTCAGAGGCTCAAAGTTGAGAAGGAGTGCCGCGGATATCGGAAGCACTGGAGGGTATTTTCCGTTCGCCAAGATCTATTCTATGGGCGAACGGCTCCACGAAGTGCGGTACGTACCGCCTCGCCTCTTCACTCGCTGCGGCCTTGCTTGGGATAAGGCGCGTCTCGGCACGCCAGGGTTGGGCGGGTGAGAAGTCTGGCCTTTTTGAGCATCCTGAAACTATTTTTACATCGGCGCCCTACGGAAGATTCATTCGGCATTTTGTGCATTAACCACGTTTTCCCGCAGCCTGCTAGAGACCATGCGATTCGCCCTTGTCATGACATTGCAACCTAAGCAACAGACTTCTTTCCTCCCTTCGCTCACCCGATTCCTCGTGTGGGATCGATCCCGCACGCAAGGCCACCGATGAAGATCGTGACCGGAGCCGAGATGCAGACGCTCGATCGCCGCACGATCACCGAAGCGCATGTCCCCGGTACCGTCTTGATGGAGCGGGCCGGCGAAGGAATTGTCAGGTATCTGGAGGAACACTGTGGACCAGTGCGAGGCAAGACCATTACCATCCTCTGTGGAAAAGGGAACAACGGCGGAGACGGATTGGTTGTGGCCCGACTGCTTCACCGCCGACGCGCGAGGATTCACGTGGTCCTCCTCACCCCGATCACCGACCTGAGTCGCGATGCCGCGACGATGTATCGCCGGCTCGTTCGAGTTACCGGGAAAGCAGCGATCGTTCGATTCCGGTCTGCCGACCAAGCGAGCCCAGTCCTCGCCTCCAGCGACATCCTCGTCGATGCCCTCCTTGGCACCGGATTGTCCTCCCTAGTGACCGGAGCCTATCGTGAGGCCATCGAACTCATCAACAATGCCGGGAAGCCAGTCATCGCGGTCGATATCCCATCCGGCCTCCATGCCGATACCGGCGCCATCCTAGGGAGCGCGATCCGCGCCACATTGACGATCGCATGTGGCCTCCCGAAGCTCGGCCTCTATGTCGGTGCAGGGATCGATCAAACCGGCGTGGTCCATGTCGTCGATATCGGCATTCCACAGGCCTATGCGGATGCCATCGAGAGCCAGACCCTGCTCCTGACGAGCGACAGTGCGTTTCAGGCTCTACCGGAACGCCTACCCTCCTCCCATAAGGGAACGTTTGGCCATGCGGGGATTATTGCGGGGTCTGTCGGGAAAACCGGCGCGGCAGCATTGGCGGCCCGTGCGGCCCTCCGCATTGGAGCCGGCCTGGTGACCGTGGCCACCCCCAGCAGTGTCAATGATGTATTGGAAGCCAAGCTACTGGAAGCGATGACGCTGCCGATGCCTGAAACGAAGGCGCGGACACTGGCCCGCTCAGGACTCGATCGAATCGTTGCCTTTATCCAAGCCCGCACGGCGATTGCCATTGGTCCCGGGCTCTCGACCCATCCTGAAACCGTTGAACTTGTTCAGTCGATGATGAAACATCTGGATCGCCCCTCGGTTCTGGATGCCGATGCACTGAATGCCTTGGCCGGACGAGCCTCATTACTGACAGAATGTAAAACTCCCCCCATTCTCACCCCGCACCCAGGTGAAATGGCCCGGCTCGAAGTCGATGCCACTGCGCAGAGCGTCAACGCAGACCGCATCGGCACCGCCAGACGATTTGCCAGAGCACGCGGCGTGTTCGTCGTCTTAAAAGGCGCACGAACCGTCATCGCACGCCCCGATGGGCTCGTCGCCATTTGCCCGACCGGCAATCCAGGCATGGCCACGGCAGGAACCGGCGACGTCTTGACCGGCATGATCGTCGGCTTACTGGCGCAGCGGATCCCCGCATGGGAAGCCGCCTGTGCCGCAACCTATTTCCATGGATTGGCCGGCGATTTGGCTTCCCAGCATCTCGGTCAGCCCGGGATGCTCGCCGGCGACCTGATCGCTCAGATTCCTTATGCGCTCCAACGGACGACAACGGCTTAGCATGGCCCGGCCAGCCAAGACGAAACAGCCTACCGCTCGCCGGAGCGCCGTGCCGAACCGGCCCTGGCAACTGCTGTCCACATCGCACCGGCACACCGATCGGCTAGGCCAAGCGATCGGCCGCGCGCTCCGCGGGGGAGAAACGATTGCACTCTACGGGCCGCTCGGAGCCGGCAAGACGGCGCTCGTTCGCGGGATCGCACAGGGGCTAGGCGCATCGCCGGCGGCAATCAGCAGCCCGACATTCGTCATGATTCACGAATACGATCAAGGACGCCTGCCGCTTGCCCATGTAGATCTGTACCGTATTCGCTCGCCCCGCGAACTTGAATCGATAGGACTGACCGAGTATTTCTCCGGCCGAACCGTGACGGCAATAGAATGGGCCGACAAGGGCCTGGCTGCGCTGCCGCAGGACCGGATCGAAATTACGCTGAACCATCGCGCTGCGCAGAGCCGGGCGATTCAGTTTCGCGCAACAGGGCCGAAGTCTGACGAGGTCATTTCTCGCGCGCGCATACAGCACGGCAAGACCGGCAAGGTGCATCGAGCGCCGCCACGCCGAGATGTAAAAAGAGAGGCACCGACGAGATCATGATTAGGCTGATTCTGGTCGGAGTGCTGCTGCTCCTCTCCCTGGCTTTTTTCCTTCAGAACCAGGAGCAGGAAGTCACGCTTCGATACTTCTTTGGACTCTTTGAAGCCTCGACGCCGATCTATAAACCCATCTTGGCGGGGTTCGCCGTCGGACTGCTCGTCTCCGGTATTCTGCTCTTTCCTCCCTGGGTGCGGAGCCGTATCGAACTCCGCCGAAAAACTAAAGCGCTGCAAGAGGCCGAAGTCGATTTAGAACGGCTCCGCCTCTCGCTCGATAAAGTTTCCGGCCGAGTATCCCCCTCTCCGACCGGCGAAACACATCGAGACCAACGCGATGAGTGATACAGACACCTCACCCTTGATGCGGCAATACCGCGAGATCAAGCGCGGCTATCCCGACGCCGTTCTGTTGTTCCGCGTCGGCGACTTCTACGAAATGTTTTACGAGGACGCGCGGATCGCCTCCAAACTGCTCTCCATTGCCCTCACCTCTCGCGACAAATCCAGCGCCAACCCGGTTCCACTCTGCGGAGTGCCCTACCATGCGGCACAAGCATATATCGCCAAGCTTCTCAAGGCCGGAAAGACCGTCGCACTCTGCGAACAGGTGGAAGACCCGAAACTCGCAAAGGGTCTCGTGCGCCGGGAAGTCGTTCGTTTATATACGCCTGGCACACTGATCGATACGGAACTTCTCTCTCCGGGAGAATCGCATTTTCTGGCGGCTGTCGCCTTCTCCGACACGACAGTCCCCTCTGCCAAGGGGCAATCTCCCATTGGTCTAGCCTGTCTGGATGTCTCCACCGGGGAATTTTGGATGACAGAGTTCCAGGGGATACGGGCAGAGGTCCAGCTCATGGATGAACTGGCTCGGCTGGAACCACGGGAGTTACTCCACCCGGACTCCCTTACAAATGTCGGATCGTGTTTAACTCGCCTACATGGGCCACGCCTCTGCGCACAGCCAGCGGCCTCCTTCAATCCAAAAGATGCAGCACAATCACTCCAGACACAGTTCGCAGTGCATTCTCTCGACGGATTCGGTTGTCGCGGCCTGAGCGCCGGGATCGGAGCTGCCGGAGCGATCCTGCGATATGTTCGTGAGACCCAGCCAACCGCCTCCCTCGCACACCTTCGCCGCATACAGACCCGGTGGAGCAGCGACGCCATGCATCTGGATAGCGCCACGATTCGCAATCTAGAGCTTGTCCGGCCATCGGGAGCCAGTGATCAGCGATTGGGTCAAGAACAGCCGACGGTCCTGTCGGTGTTAGATCGCACCGCAACGGCCATGGGCAGCCGCTTGCTACGCGACTGGCTTGTCAGACCGCTCCTCAATCGCGAGGCCATTCACGCCCGGCTCGATGCGGTCGGGGAGTTGAAAGACCGGATTCAGCAACGTGTGTCGCTCAGGACTCTGCTCCGTGATGTGCAAGATATCGCCCGTTTGAGCAGCCGCATCACACTCGGCGTCGCAGGGGCTCGCGAGTTGCTCGCATTGAAGCAATCCACGAGTGCCTTGCCGGAGTTACGATCCCACCTCCAGCCCTTCCGCGCTTCCTTGCTGACCGGCGCCCTCGAGTCGTGGGACGATTGCCGCGACGTGCATGACGCGATTGAGCAGGCCATCAAGCCGGACGCGCCGATGGCGCTCCGCGACGGTGGCATGATTCGTGAGGGATACCATGCCGGGGTCGATGAACTCCGCAAGGCGAGCACGGAAGGCAAGGGCTGGATCGCGTCGCTGGAAGCCAAAGAGCGGGAGCGGACGGGGATCGACTCGTTGAAGGTTCGCTACAATCAGGTATTCGGCTACTATATCGAGATCACCAAGACACACCTGGCTCGCGTCCCTGCCGATTACATCCGCAAGCAAACACTGGTCAACGCCGAACGATTCATGACGCCTGAGCTGAAGGATTTGGAAGAGCGTGTCACGGGCGCTGAGATAAAACTGCTGGCGCTCGAGCAGGAATTGTTCGAACAACTGCGTGGGCGCTTGGCGAACGAGGTGCCTCGTCTTCAAGCCATGGCCCAGACTGTCGCGTTGCTCGATGTCCTCGCCGGGTTGGCCGAGACCGCCGCATTACATCGCTACATTAAACCCCTTGTCGATGAGAGCAGCACGATCCTCATTCGGGAAGGCCGCCACCCTGTCGTTGAACAGCTCGGTAGCGATCTGATCTTCGTGCCCAACGACACACACCTTGACTGTGAAGACAACAGGCTGGTGATCCTCACCGGACCCAACATGGCGGGTAAAAGCACCTATCTCCGCCAGGTCGCGCTGATCGTCCTGTTGGCGCAGATCGGTAGTTTCGTGCCTGCGACCGAGGCTCGCATCGGAATAGTGGATCGGATTTTTACGCGCGTAGGAGCTTCGGACAACCTGGCCGCCGGACAGAGCACCTTTATGGTGGAGATGATCGAATCCGCTCACATCCTGAACAGTGCAACCGTTCGCAGTCTGATTCTCCTGGATGAGATCGGCCGGGGAACCAGCACCTACGATGGGCTGAGCATCGCCTGGGCTATTGCGGAACATATCCAGGACCGCCGGCACTTGGGAGCCAGGACCCTTTTCGCCACGCACTATCACGAGATGACACAACTGGAAGGGTTACGCGAGGGGATCAGAAACTATTGCGTGGCGGTCCAGGAACGGGATGGAGACGTGGTCTTCTTGCGTAAAATTGTGCCGGGCGGCGCAGACCGCAGTTACGGTATTCATGTCGCCAAATTGGCTGGGCTCCCTCCGACGGTCATCGCCAGGGCGCAGCAAGTCTTGGCCCAGTTGGAACAGCCGGATACCGCCGTTGGAGAGACCTTCACATCTTCAGGAAAAAAACCACTACAGGACTCGCTTCCCCTTCCCCATCCAATCATCGAGGAGATGAAACAGATTGATCTCTTCTCCATGACGCCCCTCGACGCGCTCAATCGCCTCGCCGACCTCCAGCGCCGAATCAGTCCAACCGGCCAAGACGATCGCGGA
>CAZGYZ010000117.1:0-6472 GCA_964530675.1 uncultured Nitrospira sp.
CGGACTATGCTGAGGAGCTCTATGAGGCAGGGCTGCACCGCATCACGGTCAGCCTCGATACGCTAAGACCGGAACGATTTCATCAGCTGACTCGCCGTGATGAACATGAGCGCGTCTTGGAAGGAATTACATCGGTGGCTCGCGCGGGGTTCACCGGCATGAAGCTCGATACGGTGGCGATCAGGGGTTTCAATGACGATGAGTTGGTCGATCTGATCGAGTTTGGCAAGCAGGTACAGGCGGAAGTCCGGTTTATCGAATATATGGATGTCGGGGGGGCCAACGAGTGGTCTCAAGAAAAAGTACTCTCCCGAGCCGCGATGCTGACAATACTGGCGGTGCACTATGGGCCGATCGAACCCCTGCCTGAGCGGGGGGCTGCACCGGCGCAGCGATTTGTATTGTCGGATGGAACGACCTTTGGGATTATTCCGTCGACCACCATGCCGTTTTGTGCGACCTGCGATCGCAGCCGTGTGACAGCGGACGGCATGTGGTATCGCTGCCTCTATGCGACGACGGGGACGGATTTGCGTAAGTCCCTCCGCGCCGGCGCCTCGGATGAGGAGATGCGGTCCTTGATCCGGGCAGGCTGGGAGGGCCGACGCGACCGGGGCGCCGAAGAGCGCAAGGCGCTTGAACGGGACGGGTTGCGTGTCGGGGGGCTCATCGGTATTGAGAAGCTGCGCGAAGACCCCCATCTCGAAATGCATGCGCGAGGCGGCTGACACCCCACCTAGTCGGAGATTTCTGACCGCAGAGCTGGTTCCTGCTGAGACCTCATGCTGGATACCGAATTCCTGACAATCTTAGGGCTTGGGCTGGTCTTGGGGCTCCGTCACGCCCTGGACACGGACCATTTGGCTGCCGTATCCACGATACTTGCGCAACGGCCCTCGTTCCGTGCCTCCGGTATGATTGGATTCAGCTGGGGGCTTGGGCATACAGTGGTCTTGTTGGTGGTCGGGGCTGTGGTGTTGGTGCTTCGCCTGTCGATTCCTGAACCAGTCGCGTTGGCGGCTGAGTTCGGCGTCGGCGCGATGCTCGTGTTTCTGGGCGGGATCCTCGCGGTGCGATTGGTCCGGGAGCGCTGGCATGTGCATGCGCATGCCCATGATGGTGCGCAGCATGTGCACCTGCATAGCCATGCGCTGGTCGAGGACCACGGGCATGGTCACTGGTGGCGCGACTCCGTTCGCCCGTTCTGTATCGGCATGGCCCATGGCCTGGCTGGGTCGGCGGCGCTGCTGGTGATCGTGTTGTCGTCTGCGCGGTCGGTGTCGGAGGGGTTGATCTATATTGCGGTGTTCGGGTTTGGCTCGATTATGGGGATGGTGCTGGTTGGAATGGTCGTGAGCCTTCCGGTCTTGTGGTCACTGAACCTTGGACGGCCCGTCTTTCTTGCAGTCCAGGGTCTGGCAAGTTTTGGGAGTGTTGCCATCGGACTTCTGATGATGTTCCAGATCATCGTGGGTGGTCAGCTCTTCTGACGTCCTATCTTCACCTTCATCGACGGGAAATCTACGTGCGTGATGCAGGCGGCTATGGTATTCTGCCGTTCGCAGCAAGCGAGATAGGCTGAGGTCAAGGTTGAGCGAAGATCGGACTCTCTTTATCTCAACCTTAACCTGAGCCTCAACCTTCTTCCTGCTAGGAGCTAGGAGAAATGCGCTATGACCTGGTTTAAAAAACAGAAAACGACCGAGCCGGAACCTCCCAAGCGTTCCAAGATCTCGGAAGGGATGTGGCTCAAGTGCAACCACTGCCGGGAAATCGTCTATCGCAAAGAAGTCGAGCGGAATAATAAGGTCTGCCCGAAGTGCGACTACCATTTTCCGATTTCTGTCATCGAACGCATTGCGCTCTTGGTCGACCTCGGGACATTCAAAGAGTGGGATGCGGAGCTTGGCCCTCAGGACCCGCTGAACTTTCAGGACACGAAATCATATAAGGATCGTGTGAAGGCGCATCAGGGGAAGACCGGCCGCAAAGACGCCATGATGATCGGCGAAGGGATGATGAATGGCCGTCGTGTGGTGCTCTGCCTGTTCGACTTCAGTTTTATGGGTGGCAGCATGGGGTCGGTCGTCGGGGAAAAGATTTGCCGGGCGATTGATCGCGCACTGGAGGCCAGGTTGCCGGTCATTTTGGTCACGACTTCCGGAGGAGCCCGGATGCAAGAGGGGATTCTGTCCCTCATGCAGATGGCCAAGACTTCTGCCGCGGTCGCCAAACTTGGCGAGGCGAAACTCCCGTTTATTTGTCTGTTAGCCGATCCCACGTTCGGGGGCGTCACCGCCAGCGTCGCCATGTTGGGCGATGTGATTCTCGCTGAACCGAAAGCGCTGATCGGATTTGCCGGTCCCCGCGTGATCGAGCAGACGATCAAACAGCAGTTGCCGGATCAGTTTCAGCGAGCCGAGTTTCTGTTGGAACATGGCATGATCGACATGATCGTGGAGCGTAAACAGCTGAAAGAAACCTTAAGCACCCTCGTGGCGCATTTTTAAGCCGGGATCTCCTGCATGAAGAGTCCTGGCTAGCCTCCTTCCTGCCTGGTTACACCATGACCTATTCCTCTGCCGTGGCCTATTTGTTCCGTCTGCAAAAACATGGGATCAAGTTAGGTCTTGCGACGATGACGGCGTTGACGGTGCGTCTCGGCATGCCGCAGACCAAGTACCGCACACTGCACATCGCCGGCACGAATGGAAAGGGCTCTACCGCTGCCATGGCCGCTGCCCTGTTACAGGCGGCTGGGTATCGGGTGGGACTTTATACGTCGCCCCATCTCGTGGAGTTCCGAGAGCGGATCCGCGTCAACGGCGAGATGATTCCTGAATCACGGGTGGCACAATTGACCGAACAGCTTCAGGCTCTCTGCCAACCGGATCTGTCGCCGACCTTCTTCGAGTATACGACGGCGATGGCATTGCAGCACTTTGCCGATTCAGGGGTTGACGTGGCAGTGTTGGAGGTTGGGTTAGGTGGCAGATTCGATGCAACGAACGTGGTCACGCCCATGGCCTGTGCGGTGACGACGATTGCTCTCGATCATCAGGAATATCTGGGTACGACAGCCTCAGCGATCGCATTTGAGAAGGCCGGTATTATTAAGCCGGGGGTGCCGGTGGTGCTGGGGAGTCTCGACGATGATGCGTGGCGGACGATTGAGCAGGTGGCCAGGGAGCGGAAGGCTCCGGTGTTTCGTCTGAATGAGGATTTTCGCACGGAGGGAGAGACCCCTCGGCAATTTTCCTATCACAGCCTGGCGATGCACTATGATGGACTCACTTGTGGCCTGGAGGGGCGCCACCAACTTGATAACGCTGCCTGTGCACTGGCGCTGTTGGAGGCGTCGGCTCCCCATGGAATTGCTGTCACGTCCGAGGCGGTGAGCGCGGGACTGCGTGAGGTCAACTGGGCCGGACGATTGGAAGTGGTCGATCGCCATCCGACAATCCTGCTGGATGGCGCGCATAATCCTGCTGCTGCAGCGGTTTTGGCCGATTTCCTCGCACGTTCCGACCGATCTCATCCGTCCCATCCGGTGGTCCTTGTCCTTGGGATGATGCGCGAGAAGGATCATCGAGGCTTTTTCGAGCCGCTGAGGGGTCTTGTCGATGAGGTGGTTTTGACGCAGGCAGATCTCCCACGCTCTGCCACTGCGCAGGAACTCCGAGCCTCGCTCGAAGGTCTGCTGCTCCATCCGCATGTCATGCCGTTGCTTAGCGATGCGATGGCGCTGGCCAGACAGCTGGCGACGCCCGATGGCCTGGTCTGTGTCACGGGATCGCTCATGCTCGTAGGAGAGTGCCAGGCATGGTTCCGTGGCTGTGGGTTTTCGCCGCTTCGGGGCTGAGATGGCAGGGAACGCGATGCGGCTGTGGATGTGCCTGATCGGTTGGTTGGTGTTGGGAATACTACTGCCGTACACTGGAGGTGCGGCAGGGAATGGGAAAGGTTCTGCAGCGACGACGACATCGTCCGAAGGGTTCCCGCTCGATATCACCGCAGCGCGGATCGATTACTTACAGGATAGAGAAGTCTACGAAGCCGATGGCTCGGTGGTGGTGAATCAGGGCACTCTGCGCCTGACGGCCGATCATATGACCATCCAGGCACTGCCCGGTATTGTGATTGCCACGGGCCACGTCCGACTCACCGATCCTAAATCCGATCTGGTAACCGAACGGTTGGAACTCAACGTCAATACCGAAGCGGGGGTGATCACGCATGGACGAGTACATCTCAAAGCCACCAATACCTCGGTGGAGGGGCGTCTCATTCAACGGTTTTCAGATGAGCATTATCGGGTGAAAGAGGGCCGGTTTACGAATTGCGATGCGCAGGAAGGTGAGACTCCGGCCTGGCGGTTTCAGTTCAAGGATCTTGATCTGCATGCCGGCGACAATGTGGCCTTTACCGGTGGATGGCTCTGTGTCAACGATGTTCCGGTGGTTCCACTTCCCACAATGACCTATCCGCTTGACAAGCGGCGCACGGGGTTCCTCCTTCCCATTGTCGGTTACGACAGTCGCTTTGGCATGCACCTCCAAGATAGCTTCTTTTGGGCCATCAATCCGAGCCAGGATCTGACGATCTCTCCCTCCTATTACAGTAGTCTCGGCTACGGGGGTGATCTGAAATATCGCTACATGATTGACCGGAAATCGCGTGGGCAGTGGTTAGTCAGTGCGTTGCGGCAGACCGAGTTACCGGATGTGGCCGGCGTGAGTCAGACGGGGCAAAATGCGGAGCAGACTCGGGCTGTGATCACCGGAACCCATATACAACAGTTCACACCGGACCTATTGCTTCGTGTCCAAGCCAACTTGGTGACCGACCCGAATTATCTGCAACAGTTGAGCAACTCGGGAGTTCAGCGGGCCCTTCCCAGTAGCGAATCGAATTTGTTGGCGACTCAACGTCTGGCGTACGGAAGGACTTACCTGCTCGGTCAATACTTGCAGCCGTTGCAATCGGGGGGAAGCGATACGTTTCAGCGATTGCCGGAAATCGGTTACAGCCTGCCGAATCACTCCTTGTTTCATTCGCCGGTCTTGCTGGGTACGGATATGAATTTCGTGAACTTTTACCGTGAACAGGGCTTTGCCCAGAATCGAATCGATGTGCTGCCGGGACTGTCGACCGACGTGCTGGATTTCGGGCACATCGTGGGCCTGACCCCTCAAGTGAAAGTGCGCGAGACCTACTATACGCGGGGGGTGCACAATCCTGAAAGCCAGCATCGCGAGACCTTCTGGGCAGCGCTCGATGCAACGTCGAAGCTGAGCCGGCGCTTCAGGACGAGCGAAGGCAATACCTTGCTGCATACCATTGAGCCCAGCGTCATGTATGAATATGTTCCACAGACGAATCAGTCACAGTTGACTCAGATCGATCAGGTAGACGATCTGCAGAAGAAAAACTTGCTGACCTATGCGATCCGCAGCCGGCTGTTGGAGCAAGCGGGCAGCAGCAGTTTCAATTGGCTGGATTTCACGATGGCCCAGAGTTATCACGCGGGCTCCGTGCAAACGAGAGCCCGGGACTTTACCCCTGGCGCATCCCCGCTGTTCGGGTCGATCACACAACCGCTGCAACCGGCGACAGTGGCCATTGAGGGGAAGAAATTCTCCGATCTCTGGATGCGGGTCGCAATCGGCAATACGACCCCTCAATACACCCAAGCTCAGTTGGCCGCTGCCGCGTCAGGACAGGGTCTAGGCACGGGCTCCGGTCAGCTGCCTGCCACTAACCAGTATATGACCATCGATGCATTTTTCGATCCGTACCGATCGTCGTTAAGTCAATTCAACACCAATTTTCGGGTTCAACAGTCCAACTACTGGTATCTCGAAGTGGGGCAGCGCTTTTCGCACGATGGTAATCGTGTGCGTCGTGGAGACGTATGGAATCCGGTTTCATTCAATGAAGTCTATGCCCCAACTTCTGAGATCCAATTTCTCACAGCGGGAGGGGCGTTTCGCACACCCTGGGGTTGGACGGTCGGGGCGAAGGGCTACTACGACGTGAAGACCGGCAAGAGCCCGGAATACGATGTCGTTGCTCTCTATCAGAATCCCTGCAAGTGTTGGTCGCTGGGGCTCTATTATTTACAGTTCCCCGATCGCCAGCAGTATAGCTTCATGTTGAGCCTGACCGGGATCGGTTGGACGGAGAGCTTCGGCACGGCAGTGGTTCGAAATATTCTCAGCCCTCTACTGATCGGAGAGAAAGGGCTGCCCTGGGCTGTGCCAGGAGGGCCCTATGGAAGGCCACAATCGGACATGCCCCAGCCTGAGATGGGCGGGATTGGACGATGAACTGAGCCGATTTGACTCCTCGAAGGGGGCTGGTATACGATGCCGTACTCTTTCCAATGTTTACAGTGTGCTCAGCTAAGGAGGAATATGACGTGGCAGGTGATGCACTGAAGGTCGAAGATGCAACGTGGGATGCAGAGGTC
>CAZGYZ010000118.1:0-6453 GCA_964530675.1 uncultured Nitrospira sp.
TAAAGGATATCCTCCATGACCAAAACCATTCTGATCACCGGCGCGACCGGCAATATTTCATCTGGCATCATCGCTCAGCTCAAGGGCTCTGCATATCGCCTCTTAGCGCTGGTTCGTAATCCTGAAAAGGCTGAAGAGCTCAAACGACAGGGTGTCGAAATTCGAGTCGGCGATCTGGAGAAGCCGTGGACGCTCGGTTCTGCCTTCGCAGGCGTGGACATCGTGTGGATCCTGGCGCCACCAGGGCCTCGCGCACCCGAGCAGTGCTCGAACGCACTCTGGGCAGCGAGGCAAGCGGGCGCCAAGCACGTCGTACGCCTGTCGGCAATCGGCGCAGCGCATACTGCACCAACGATCAACAGCCGCCTTCACGCACTCTCTGACGCCGAACTGGTTGGATCGGGCATTCCGTTCACCATTCTGAAGCCGCACTACTTCATGCAGAACCTAATGATGGCGACGAAGAGCGTCGCCCAACAGGGTGCGATGTACTTCGCCCTTGCCGACGGGAAAATGGGACTCATCGACTCACGCGACATCAGCGAGTTCGCCGCACACGTGTTGACTACCGCGGGCCACGAAGGAAAGACCTATACACTCACCGGGCCTGCTTCGATATCGATGCACCAGGTTGCAGCGGCGATCGGCGAAGCCATCGGGAAGGCAATAAAGTACGTGCCGGTTACCGTCGAGGCCCAGCGGCAATCGATACTACAGATGGGTATGGACGAATGGATGGCGAACTTGCTGGGCGATTATTCCGCCGCCTACAGCGCGAACTGGGGTGATCTTGTCACCGACGACTTCCAACTGGTGATGGGCAAGGCACCTCGAAGCATTGCGCAGTTCTGCAGAGACTTCGCTGGCGCTTTTGGGAAGTAATCCACGGATCCAAAGAACCAACGAGGAAAGCTTAAGAGGATATTCTGGTTCTCTTGGCACATGAGCCGAGCCGCTGCCCGCGACAATTCAGAATCCTCTCGTTCTGTTTCAAGACACCCCACGGTATGTTATACGGGTAGAAAATCTGAACTCCGCATCTGACGCGGATCAGTCTATTTTAGTTTTTCACCAAGCTCGCGCAGGATTGATATACACATGAACGGAGACGGGAATGACATGAGCCCATATCATGCAGCTGGAGAACTTGCAGGAATCACGAGTCTCGTCGATGCGTTCTACTCAAATATGGCTACCTTTCCGGAAGCCCGTGTTATTAGGAACATGCATCCCGAGGATTTAACGGAGTCGCGGAAAAAACTCACGTACTTTCTGTGCGGAGTGCTCGGCGGCCCTCGGCTGTATATTGAACATTACGGCGGGATCAACCTCCCTGATTTTCATAGCCAATTCCCAATTGGGTATGACGAGCGAGACGCGTGGATGTTTTATATGCGACATGCCATTGCCGCTTAGCCCTATGAGGCCTCGTTTAAAGAGTATTTACTGGCTCGATTGAGTATTCCAGCGGAAAGAATCAGGCTGTTCAATGCGACAGAAACCTGACGATTGCCTGGAGAGGGGCGCGTTTTCCACTACGCCATTCGGGCCCCACTCCAAACACATATCCTCAAAGGCTGAGTTTACCCTAGAACCAGTAGACATCGGTTTGGCTTTTTCAGTAAAGTTGCCGCCGACGTGTTGAGTTGTATGGGCTGGCGGCCGTCGGTGTTGGGCCAGCTCAGGTTATTCCCCATTTTTAACAGGAGGGAGAGCTAGCGATGAGCACGAAATCACTCTATGAACGTCTTGGAGGCTATGACGCGATCGTTGCAGTCTCTGGGAACCTGTTGCCACGCCTCATGTCGGATACTCGGCTGAAACGCTTCTGGGACCATCGAGGACAGGACGGCATCGATCGCGAAAAGCAACTCCTGATCGATTTTCTCTGTGCGAATTCGGGTGGTCCCATGTACTACGCCGGGCGAGACATGAAGGTCTCTCATAAAGGGATGAAGATCAATGAAGCCGATTGGACGGCATTTATGGGACATGTCAATGCGACCCTGGATGTGTTTAAACTTCCCCCGACTGAACGTGGCGAGGTAGTCGGCTTTGTGCAATCTTTGAAAAAAGATATTGTCGAAGCGTAGCGGGAGCGGGATGGCCTGGTTGGTCCCCCGTGCTCACGGAACCCCCACGATGAAGCAGTGGTCGTTCGACGTGCGCAGTTGGGGACCAAGCCAGGCCACCCCTTGAAAGAAGGTAACGAGCGAGCTCGGCGGGATCATCTTTAGTCACTCGCTGTGGCCTTGCTTGGGAAAAGGTCGTACCCAAACGCGACCGGGGTTGAATAGGTGAGAAGTCTGGATTTTTTGAGTATCCTGCTGCCACTCTGGGAAAAAATTAAGAGAACGCTTTGGCTATAGGAACACAGCCCTATCAACGATTCGCGTCGCGAACGTCCTTCTAACTTTTGGGTCCATCCCTACCCGCCAGGAGTGTCGAGAGATCATGCTTGAGCATGTCTCCGATGGTCGTGATCGTCACGTCCGCCGGTGGGAAGCGCGCCAGTACCTGCTTGTCCACGGCATAGTGGCCCTGGCGAGGAAACACAGTCGTGACGCGCGAGGCCCAGGCGGTTTTCACAGCCGAGAGAATACGCAGCTTGTCGTCGATCAACACGTAATGCTCAGCGGGATAGCGCTGTTCCACGTCGTCCAGCTCCTGTTCTTTGTGAATATAGATCAAAACATTCCCGCCAACGGCTTCAAATAATCCGGATCGTTCGATTTTTCTCGGCTGGAAGACCACATCCCCGTCGGACAGGATGACGACAGGCCCCCACTGTTTGACTTGTTTAATCACCTGGAGTGCGTTCTGATACAGCCGGTCGGCGAATGGATAGTTGATGAGGAAGTGAGAGACCGTTAACAGGTGCGAATCCCGTGGATACTCAATGCGATACCGCTGAAGAGCCCCTAAATAATCTGCGTACCCCAGCTCGACTCGCAACTGTTCGAAAATGGCCCAGTATCGTTCCTGACGCTCGTGACCGACTTCGCGTTCAAGATAACGCTGCAAGTCTTCGGTCACTCGATCGTTATCCAGCAGCGTGTTATCCACGTCGAAGAGAAAGACAATGCCAGAAGACGACATAGGGTACAGCTCCTCTTCGGGCAAGTGGCTGGATTGGGCAGATCTGTCACTTAGCCTGCGATCACGAGCGGATACGCACAACTGGCACGTATGCCCTGCTTACTGTGAAACGTACGGAAGATATGCGAACCTTCCGGAGAATTTAGAGCGTCTGGTGCGTGCCGTCGCAGTACGGCGGGGTCTTAGTCTGCTTGCACATGCACAAGGCAACTTCTTTCGTTTCATCTACTGTAAATTCGACCGGCTCGATCCCGGTCCCTTGGTGAGCCCCGTCACAGAACGGTTGGTCCCTCGAGCGTCCACATTGACACCAATAGTAAGTTCCCGCTTCCAACGTAAGCACTTCGGGCTGCTTGGCTGCAATGCGTGGTTTCTCCATGAACAGTCCTCCTTTTTAAATTACAAATGTAACGGCTTAATGGGCGAGAGGACAGCAGCGGGATTGTCCTTCCACACCGACTCGTCTGCATCGACATAGAGTTCCACTTCGTTTCCGTCTGGATCCTGAAGATAGAGGCTCTGACTCACCGTGTGATCGCTCATGCCGTCGATCGTGACAGCCGCTTGCTCCAATTCCCGCTTGGCGGCCCGCAGTTCATCCAAATTGTTGCCGATTTTAATCCCGATATGATAGAGCCCTCGGCGCCTTCCCTCAAGCGGTCCAGGAGCCTCGCCGACTTGAATCAGCAAGAGTTCGTGGTGGGTCCGTCCGGATGTCAGAGCCGCCGCTGCGCCGTTGAAGATCCGGCCGACTTCCTGAAATCCCAGCAAGTCACGATAGAACCGGAGCGACCGCTCCAGATCTTTCACGTAGAAGACAACGTGGCCTAGGTAGTGGGCTTTCATGTCAGTATCTCAATTACCCCTCACGCCTGACGCCTCACATTTCACGGCTTTTTCTGGTGAATGTAATCCCTGCTTTCTGGACTTCTTGATAGGGGAGGAGCCAGACCAGAGACTCGTCGGACAGATCGCCGACCTGAATGCGGTTTCCCCAGGGATCGCGGAAGTCGCAGCGGAAGTTCGGCTGCATCTTCAGCTTGTACTTGCCAATTAACTTGCGCCGGACATCTTTGATCTGCTTGGCGTCCCGGACCATCAAGCCGAAATGTTTCACACGATCCGGCTGCAGCTTGTCTACTTCAAAAATCGCCATGAATTGATGCTCGCCCAGCTTGCACCAGGCAGCTCCTTCACCGCCACGTAGCATCTTTAAGCCAAAGACATCCGAATAGAACTTCACCGCTTTATTAGCATCAGTAACCTCTATGACGATATGGTTACATCCGTAGACTTGGACTGCCATTATGTCTCCTCCCTTTCTCTCAGCATGGTACTGAAAAAGTCCGCCAACACAAAGAAGGTTGAGGTTCAGGCTAAGGCTGAGATACAGAGAGTCTGATCCTCGCTCAACCTCGACCTCAGCCTGCTAAGCCTCTCTTTCGGCCTGCTGAATGGCAGACACAATAATATCGGGAGGCTGGGCACCGGAAATAGTGATACTCCCGTTGAAAACAAAATAGGGAACCCCGCGAATGCCCAACCGACGACCGACTGCTTCTTCGGCCTTGACCTCAACCACGCCTTTGTCACTCGCCAGAAATGTTTCTGTCTCTATGCGATCCAGTCCAGCTTCAACAGCTACATGAGTAAGGGTCTTCACATCCCCAAGATTCCCGCCTTCCAAAAAATATGCGCCAAAGAGACCCTCCACCACTTCGTCCTGTTTCCCCCGCTGTGCTGCATACCAGACTAGTCGATGGGCCGCAAAGGTATTTGGCGTCCGCTGAATCTTTTCAAACGCAAAGGGAATCCGTTCATCCTTGCCAGCAGCGAGGAGTTGTTCTTCCATCCGGCCAAAGGCCTCTAGGCTCCCAAACTTGGCTGCCAAATAGGCTTTCCTGTTCATTCCGTCAAGTGGCATCGTTGGATTCAATTGGAACGGGCGCCACATGACCTCTACCTTCACCACATCCTTCAATTCACCCAACGCCCGTTCCAGTCGCCGTTTCCCCACGTAGCACCAGGGACAGACGATGTCGGAATAGATATCGATTTGCATCAAGGACTTTTTCTCTCTTAGGCTAAGGTCGAGGTCAAGGTTCAGCGAAGATCAGACTCTCTGTATCTCAGCCTTAGCCTGAACCTCAATCTTCTTCGTGTAGCAGACTTTTTCAGCATCATGCTAAATGGCCCATCTTGCCTGCCTGATAGTCATTCACAGCCTGGACCAGCTCCGCTTTGGTATTCATAACGAAGGGGCCATAGCGCGCGATCGGTTCGTCGATCGGCTTCCCCGCCATGACCAAAAGCCGGCTGTTCTCCTGAGCCTCCACCGTAACTTGCGATCCCTCATGCTTGCAGACGATCAGTTCCGCTTCCCCAGCCGTTTGCGAGCCGTTGACGGAGGCGCGGCCTTGCAAGACAAAGATGGCAATATTGTGTCCTTCGGGCAAGGCCAGAGCAATCTGTTTTCCAGCCTTCATCTGCAGGTCGTACAGCTCAACCGGAGTGAAGGTATGGGCTGGTCCCTTGTGTCCAAGATACGATCCGGCGATCACTCGTAATCGGCCGGCCTTGTTGTCGAGATCAATGGACGGAATATTGTCGTTGAGAATTGTCTGATAGCCGGGCGCCGCCATTTTCGAAGCGCGCGGCAGATTTACCCACAATTGAATGGCATGGAGCGTACCGCCATGTTTTGCAAATTCCTTCTCATGGAATTCCTCATGCACGATACCGGATGCCGCGGTCATCCATTGGACATCGCCTGGACCGATGATCCCGGCATTCCCAGCTGAATCGCGATGGGCCACAACGCCTTCGTAGACAATGGTGACCGTTTCAAACCCGCGATGTGGATGTTCTCCCACGCCACGGGGATGATCCGTCGGCTCGAAGTACTGCGGCCCCGCATAATCCAACATAAGAAACGGGCTAACTTCGCGATCGAGATCGTTGCTGGGAAAGAGATTTCGAACGGGAAACCCATCGCCGACCATATGCCGCGAGCCTGGTTGATACAGACCGACCAATCCCTTCATCGTGCTCGGTTCCGTGGCCATGACAACCATCCTTTCTTACACCATTACTCGCAACGCTTCGGCCAATGTGATTTTGCCGCGCACAAGCGATGCGGGATGCTCATACCCGATCGCCCCTGTGGAAAAGGATCTGTACATTTCTTCAAACAGTTTCGCCGCTTCGTCCGAAAAGCCGAACGATTTGAATGTAGGCACCACTGCGTTCAACGGCGCATGTTGAGCCGTCACGGGCTTTCCCAGAATCTGACCGAGTGCGGCCGCAACCTGATCCGGACTGTATTCTTCAGGCCCGGCGAGTTCCACTATCTGT
>CAZGYZ010000119.1:0-6420 GCA_964530675.1 uncultured Nitrospira sp.
AGCCTCTCGATCGACGATCGTGACTCGATAGCCAAGAAGGGCAAGGCGATAGGCGACCGTGAGGCCGGCGAGGCCTCCACCCAGAATCACGACGGACTGAGTGGTGGTGGATATCACGACATTCGGGAGCGGATCCACACTCCAGCGGCCACAGCCAGCCGATGACTTGTTGAGAGCCGGGCTCGCTGGCCGAATATCTGATGCCCGGGCTTCTCGATCTTTTTTAATAGACGGAAATATACGGCGCGCATAATTTCAGCGACGGTCAGTGCTCGCTGATCCTGTGCCGGCAGGGCTTCGAACGCCGCCTGTGCTTTCACATAGTACTCATGGGCCCTTGCGATTTCAGAATGAAGCAACTTGCGGAGTTCTGCACTTTCCTGACGCTGGAGGATGGTCTGATCGGTGCAGCCGGATTTTTTGAGGTCTTCTTCCGGCAGATAGATGCGGCCTTGAGCTGCGTCTGTTCCGATGTCCCGTAGAATGTTCGTCAGTTGAAACGCCATTCCGAGGGCGACGGCATAGTCCTGTGCCCTGGCCGACGTGGGGCCGAAGATATGGAGGCAGATGAGTCCCACGACCGACGCAACACGATAGCAGTAGACCGAGAGGTCTTGAAACGAAGCGTATCGTGCTGCGGTGAGGTCCATTTCGACGCCTTTGATGAGCTCATCGAAATAGGCCTGCGGGATAGCCAGTTGCCGGACATGGTAGGCCAGGCTGATAGTCACCGGGAAGGTCGGCGTGCCGCGGTAGGCTGCTTCAAGCTCGCCCCGCCACCGTTGGAGTTCATCCTGAGGGTTACTGCCTGCCGGAGGTTCATCGACCGCATTGTCGACTTCCTTACAGAAGGCATAGACCGTGTACATCGCAGCGCGCTGCTTTCTCGGAAGAAAGAGGAAGGAGTAATAGAAGTTGCTCCCGCTTTTTTTGGTGAGAGCCGTGCAGTAGGCTTGTGCGTCGGTGACGGAGAGTGTCGTCATGGGTGTTGGTGAATCGGTAGTGGTCCAAGGCAGCGGGCCATGGATGCATGAATGTGATGGTCATCGGACGGGTGCAGGATAGCTGCCAAGAGTTCGATACCGTCGATGAGGCGAGGGCCCGGTCTGCTGAAATAGGAGGAGGCGTCGACTAGGTAGGTGTGTTCGGCCAACGCAGGCGAAAGTTGCCATTGACCCGATTGTTGCATCAGTTGGAGAAGCTCTGTCTGCGTCCGTTCAACGGAAAATCCGCAGGGCATCACGATGAGGACGTCCGGAGCCGCGGCCAAGACCTCGTCCCAGGTCACAACTCGTGAGGGGCTCCCAGGCTGGGCGAGGACATCCTGGCCGCCGGCTAGCTGGACCATTTCAGGAACCCAATGGCCTGCGACAAACAGTGGAGAGAGCCATTCGATACAGACTACGCGAGGGCAATGAGCGGTGCTCTGGACGCGACGGTGCACAGCCTCGAGTCGGTCACGCAAGTGCGCGGCGAGACGATGGCCTTCCGTCGACCGTCCTGCAGCATCGCCGATCCGTACGACATCGTCGATCACGTCATCGACCGTACCGGGGTTCAATGTGAGGACGGTCGGTTGGTGAGGCATGGAGCGAAGTGTGTCATGCAGTTGGTCCGGCGTAATGGCGCAGACGTGGCAGAGGTCTTGAGATAGCACCAGATCGGGGCGCGCTTCTCGCACGAGGCGGTCTTTTAGCCGGTAGAGCCGTTGTCCAGAGGCGACAAGCTCACGCACTTGTCTGTCGATGTCATAGCTGGCCAGTCCATCAGAGGGAATCAACGGTTCAAGCATGATGGGCACGCTTCTGACCGATGGAGGATAGTCGCACTCGTGACTGATTCCGACCAGTTCATCGCGCAGACCGAGTGCGGCAATAACCTCGGTTGCACTGGGAAGCAGAGAGCAGATTCTCATGCCACTAGGCTCCTAATGCTGCAGGCCACAACCGTTCGCGGAGTTCGCTGAGGCGAACCTCTGAAAGACTGTGGGCGACTGCATGGGCTTCATGCAGGTCATGGGTCGTGTGTGTGTTCGCTACGGCGAGAACTTTCATTCCCGCAGTTTTTGCAGCGCGGATACCAGGGATGGAGTCCTCAATCACCAAACAGGATTCGGCGGTGATAGTCTGCTCTCGGCGTTGTCGAGTCAATCCGTTGAGAGCGTGGAGAAAGGGGGCCGGATCGGGCTTTCCTCTGGTCACGTCTTCTGCGCTGGTGATGTGTAGAAATTCTTTATGAAGCCCTGCCTGTTCAAGAATCACGTCAATCTCATGGCGGAGGGCGCCGGACGCGATGGCTAAAGGGTAGGTGGCGGCGGCGTCACGCACGAACTCGCGCACCCCGGGGAAAATGACCAGGTGATCCTTCACCGATGCCAGATAGGCATGGGCTTTTCGTTGCATCAGTTGTGAGAGGGCGGCAGGGTCAATGGGGCGTTGGTGCGCGTTGAGCGCTGCGATGAAGCAGCCCCGATCGTCGTACCCCAAGTAGTTGGCGTAGTAGTCTGATTCAGTCAGGCTGATGCCGATTTCTTCCAGCGTCTGACGAAAGCCGGCGAAATGGAGGGGCTCGGTGTCCGCGATCACACCATCGAAGTCAAAAATAATCGCTGTGAGTGCGGCCATGGAATCGACTCAACCTGTGGGTGTGGTAGGGAATAGAAAACGGGCGGATTATAGCACAGGGAGATTGTATGAAAAGGTGAGAATGTGTCTATCCAGTAGGGGCTATTCGCGTGAGAAAAACGAAAGGGTCAGAACTTCAGGCGAAGACGTTTTTCCGCTACCCAGCCATTTGTACCTTCGTCGGTGCGCACCAAATACATCCAGCCGGCTGGTTGTAGATCCCCGTCCACGACGGTCAGTGAGATCCCTGGACGAACGATCGGTCCCGGTTTGCTGCTCGATGAGTCTGCGAACAAGGGAATGCTTCCGCCGGGAGCCACTTGGTCTCCCGTAACGGTCACTCTTTGTCCTTCACTGAACATTGGGTCGAGAGGCGGGTCGACCGGTGCAGTGGGTTTCGCTGCCGTTTGAGGCAGTGGAGCATTTGCCGGCGCCGCAGTAGTGACGGCAGTGGCGGGAGCTGCTGGAGAAATTGTAGGAGCCAATGGGGCTGGAGCAACGGTACTCGGACTAGGAACGGCTTGCGGCGCAGGCGTCGAGGCCAACGGTTTCGGTTTCATGGCCATTGGTGATGGGGTGTTCTCACCCAGGTAGGGACTCAACCATTCTGTCACCATGTCCGGTTCCATAGAGACATAGCCAATACCGCCGACAAGAACCAGGATCAGTATCCAGAGAACCGGGCTTCCCTTACTGGGTTTCTTGCGGGGATTCACCGGACCCCGTGCCTTTGTGGCCATTGTTTGATCAAGTTCCTCGTCCGTGAATTCCAAATCTGGTTCTGGTTGGCGAGCGAAAAGAAGAGTCCAATCAAAGGGATTCAGGACCGAAGTCAGGTTCCCAACGAGCGCAGCCATCAAGCACCTCCCTACTGAACGATTCGACCCCACGTAGACTAGTCTGTGAAAATACCTATCACCATCGCCCGGTGCTGTCAATTTTGTTGAGAAATTGCGCGTAAGAGCAGAAGCGGTTCAACAGGGGTGAGTGGGACTGCAGGAAAAGACTTGCCCCTCCCGACTGCCTGTTCGAAAGACGGTGAGGCCTTTGCATCCGAGTTGGTACGCAAGCAGAAAGGCTGCGGCCACCTCGGCCTTGGTCGCCGAGACAGGTAAATTGATGGTTTTCGAGACACCGCTGTCGCTATATCGCTGAAACACCGCTTGCATACGCACATGATGTTCGGGCGAGATATCGTGCGCCGTGACAAACAGCCGACGCAGCTCTTCGGGGATATGGGTTAAATGTTGAATGGAGGGATGCGCTGCCAGGTCAGGCTGGAGTAAGGCGAGATCGAGACAGAGCCTGCTTGCTCGACGGACGAAGGCTGGATGAAGGGAGGTCAGCACGACACCGTCCATAATACGGCGGACCTCCTGCACGCCGTATAACGGTTCAATGCCGGGCGAGCAGCCGGCAATGAGGCTGATGCTGCCGGTTGGAGCGATGGTGGTCACAGTCGCGTTTCGATGCCGCTGGTGAAGTGTTTGGAGCCGGCTGCCTCGATAGGCAGGAAAGACTCCGCGTTCGGATGCCAGCTCTGTCGATGCGAAGTGGGCGCGAGATTGAAAGAACTCCATTAGGGTTTTCGCTGTCTGGAGCGCGGCTTCGGAGTTGTAGGGGATATTGAGGGAAATCAGCAGGTCGGCGAAGCCCATGATGCCCAGACCGATCTTCCGGGTTTGTTTCGTCATGTGATCGATTCGAGCAAGCGGGAAGCGGCAGCGATCAATCACATTGTCGAGGAAACGTACGGCAAGGGAAATGGTTTCGGCCAATCGGTCGAAGTCGATGGCGGGGCCTGCATCCGCTTGTGAGATGAAGTTGGCGACGTTGATGGAACCGAGAGTACAGGACTCATAGGCCAGGAGAGGCTGTTCGCCACAAGGGTTGGTCGATTCGATGGGTCCAAGGAGCGGGGTGGGATTGGCCCGATTGATTGTGTCGAGAAAGACCAGGCCTGGCTCGCCGCTGGCCCATGCCGCTTCGACGAGCTGATCGAATATGAGCTGTGCCGGGACCCTCCTCATCGGCTTGTTGGTGTGAGGATTGATCAGGGCATAGGTGCGACGGCGTGTGAGGGCCCGCATGAAGGAATCGGTGATGCCGACCGACAGATTAAAATTCGTCATCTCGGTCGGCGTCAGTTTAAGTGCGATGAAGTCGAGGATGTCCGGGTGGTCGATACGGAGGATGCCCATATTCGCGCCGCGCCTTGTACCGCCTTGCTTAATGATGTCCGTCGAGAGGTTGAACAGGCGCATGAAGGAAATGGGTCCTGAGGCGACGCCGCTTGACGATGCCACCAGGTCGTTGTGCGGGCGTATATGACTGAACGAGAATCCTGTGCCGCCGCCCGATTGGTGGATAAGCGCCTGATATTTCAGGTTGTCATAAATGGAAGCAAGGGAGTCTTCGACCGGGAGGACAAAACAGGCGGAAAGCTGCTGGAGGCGTCGCCCGGCGTTCATGAGTGTGGGAGAATTGGGGAGAAAGTCGAGACGAGTCAGGCAATCGTACCAACGTTGAGCCGCGTGGGGCAGCCGACCGGCGGTCGGGTAGAGTCGTTCAGCTTGTGCGATGTCTGTCGCGACGCGCCAGAATAGTTGGGCCGGCGTCTCGACGATCGTTCCCGCAGAGTTCTTGGCTAGATAGCGCCCACGCAGGACAATTTTGGCATGGGCTGAAAGTCGAAGCCGTGAAGGTTTCGGCGGGCCTAAGGACTTGGTCGTCGTTCTGACGGACATTTTTCCATTATACCTGTATCGGCTTGCCTTGATCGATGGTGTGGGAGACGTGGCGCAGCTTGCATCTTGACTCTCCAGTTCGTCAGAATGAACGCCCACTGACCGACGGCCATGAAATCTTATCGCGAAGAACTCTGGTTCGAAACAAAGACGCGGCGCGCCTACCTCAACATCACGCGGCAGGTTGAGGTGGTGGTCGAGAAGAGCGGCGTTCAAGAGGGGCTTGTGTTGGTCAATGCCATGCATATCACGGCCAGCGTCTATATTAATGATGACGAACCAGGTTTGCTCAAGGACTATGACCGATTCTTAGACCGGCTCGTTCCTCAGGACGCGGCCTATCAACACAACGAGACGGGAGAGGATAACGGCGACGCCCACATCAAGCGCCAGCTGATGGGGCGAGAAGTCGTCGTCGCGATTACCGAAGGCCGGTTAGATTTCGGCCCGTGGGAGCAGATTTTCTACGGGGAGTTCGATGGGCAGAGACGAAAACGCGTATTGGTAAAGGTGATTGGGTCGTGAGCCGTATATCGTCCGACCAGTGGCCGAGACTCTGTGGAAAGAAACTGTTGGAGCGCTTGCTACCACAGGAAAAGTTTGGCAACATGGAGCGCAGTGTTGCACGGCTGTGCGGTAGGAGTCTGTCGATATGTTAAGTTGGTCTCGCCCTGACCCCCTCACACGAGATCTCGTACACTTGATCAATGCCCGGCGCCATGACCATGGCGATACCGACGCGGCAATCGATACGCTGCAAGCCTTCTTGGAGCAGGGGCGGGAGTACGACCTCTTAACGGTACTGGCAGCGCTGGATGAGGACATGGCGGAATGGCTCTTCGATCTGCTCGCGGAGGCATCCTGCTCCGTGCTCATCGATGGGCCGGCCGATGAAAAATTGTCCTATGCCGTTATGGCGGCATTGGAACTCCCTCTCCAAGCGAATCTGGCCCATCCCCTCAAGTTGAAGATTGACCCAGTTGCGACGGCGGAGCTGTTGCATCGGCATCTCCGGCTCTCTGCCGGGACGGTAGTGCGAGTGGAGTCGC
>CAZGYZ010000120.1:0-6353 GCA_964530675.1 uncultured Nitrospira sp.
CCCCGATTTCGAGACCCCAGTCACCTGGAATTCTGTTGGTCCAGGCCAAGTCCCGCACCATCGCGAACTCGCCGGCCAGCGGGTAGCGGAAGCTGTCGAGAAACGTCAGGAGTGCGTGAGGTCCCACGAGCTGTTGGAGGCTCCGGATCATAGGGGTGATGAACAGGCGTGTCACTCGCCCATGAAGGCGATCAGTGACGCGGCTGTAATAGCCTTTGCAGAATTCATAACCGAGATTCGGATTTGCGATGGGGTAGCAGAGGCGTGCGAGATATTCCCGATCGTAGCTTGTGATGTCGCAGTCATGGAGCGCGATGACCTGGCTGTGGTTTCTGGCCAGCACATAGCCGAAGGCGGTCCAACAGCCTCGTCCCTTGCCCTGCAGCCCGATATCGAGGTTGTGATCGACCAAGAGCTTGAGGATGGATTGGATACGCGCGCCGTCATTCCAGATGAGGCGCACCCGCTGAGGGAGTACAGAAAAGAATTGTTTCGCCAGGCGAAACTCTAAGGCCGAGGCGCGATCCAATGAAATGACGATTTCGTTGAGGTACGACACGTGCTTGAGGCTCTCTACGATGGCCTTCAATGCCGGGCGTCCCAATTCTGCATAGAGCGATGGGAGGACCAGGGCGATGGGATTGACGCGGCCATAGCGCACCAGTTCTCGCTCCAGTTGGTCGACGTTCGGCTGTCCGAGGCGATGGAGTACCGTGACGACACCGTTTTGGTAAAAGTCTGACATCGGTCCTCCAGTGAGCGAGACGTTTGCCGTGATATGCAGCGGGATTAGGAACGGGTATCAAGGTCGTGTGCCGCATGTACTTGCTGCGTCGCATCAGTAATGAACATATCTGTGCAGGTGACGTGCCACTAGAGGATCATTCAATCATTGAATGATCGAATAAAAAACCGGGTGCGAGGTGAAGTGGATGGTGGGAAAACCCTACACTTTCAAAAGGGTTGATTTGGTTGGTTTAGTAAATACCAGGGATTCAGGCTGAAGGCTGAAGTTAGTTTCTACAATCTTGGGTTCCAGCTGAGATGAATCTTCATTGCGTTGCGGCCCAACCCCTAAAAGCCTTCAGCCTATCTACCTGCGTAGCTACCTTCCTAGGGGCGATCGGTGGAGAGTCGTTTGGCGAGGCGATGGGCCAGCCGGACCATGCCGGCTGAGCGATCGGCTGGATTGAGCAGCACATTCATGACATGTAGGCGGCTGGAGTCAGCCAAGGCAGCGGTCAGTCCTTGTTCGAACTCCCCTTGGGTGGCAATCCGCGTACCGACTCCGCCTCCGATCATGTCGCAGATTCGCTCATAGTGCCACTCGTGGACGTCGTTGAAGGGGCCTTCGAGAATCTCCCGTTCAGTGGAGTAGCCTCGATTGTTCAGCACGATGACGATCGGCGTTTGACCGTATCGCACGGCGGTCGAGAGTTCCGTTCCTGTCATTTGAAAGGCGCCGTCGCCGACCAGCACGATTGGCCGAAGCGTAGGATCAGCAAACGAGGCTCCCACAGCTGCAGGGACAGCAAATCCCATCGAGGTGTAATAGGCGGGAGCGAGGAATTCGAATCGCTGGTGGACATGGAGATCGGCTGCCGCAAAGAGCGATTCTCCGACGTCGGCGATGACCAGGGTATGCTCGTTCAATAGACTATCGAGGTGGCGGAAGAGTCCGGTTAAGGTCACGGGGGCATCCGGGGCAATGGCACGTTGCTCGACAGCGAGCGGCGTCGGAAGCGGGCGGGAAGGAAACGAAGGGAGGGGATTGGTCACCAGTGCCCGCACGAAGTCATGAAACCGGATCGTATCGTAGCGGTGGTGCTTGATCGCCACCCGATCGGCGGTGGCATGAATCGTGCGGCCTCCCGTCATCAGAGGCGAGTCGGCATTGAGATCTTCGACGTCGGATAAAATCGATCCCAGGATCAGGAGACAATCGGATTGATTGATGAACTGTTGAATCTCGTCTCGCGCAATAAGGCCGCCGTAGATGCCGACGTAAAGCGGGTGGTCTTCACGGATAACGGATTTACCCAGCAGGGTCGAAGCGATGGGGACGTTGAGCCGTTCGACCAAGCCCGTCAGATCGTCTTGCAGCCCGAATCGCGCGATCTCCGCCCCGGCCAGAATCGCAGGGCGCTTGGCAGAAGCCAACATGGTGCGGACTTCAGCAATGGCTTCGTCCAGCGCTGCGGTATCGCTGGGCTCGTCGTCGAGGCACAAGGGTCGTAACGGGTGTGTTAACGGCGCATGCACAAGATCGCGAGGGATTTCGATATAGATCGGGCGGCGATAGCGCAACAGCGCTGCAAAGGCCCGGTCCATTTCCTGTTCTGCGGTTGAAGGATCGTCCAGGGAGATGGCGGCCACCGTAATCTTCTCGAATACTTCGCGTTGCGTGGAAAAATCACGCACCATGTGGTGCATGTAAGGCGTGCGAACACGCTCCGAGAGTCCTGGTGACCCAGTCAGTAACACCACGGGTGATCGCTCAGCGTAGGCACAGGCGATGGCATTCACGGTATTGAGTCCGCCGACGCAGTAGGTGACACAGACCGCCCCGATGCCGTTGATACGCGCATAGGCGTCCGCCGCAAACCCTGCACAATCCTCGCGTGTGGTTCCGACATGCTGAATCGGCGAGGCCTCGATCAATTGGTAGAGGCTGAGGACATAGTCACCGGGGATACCAAAGATATGACGGACCCCGAGCTGGTAGAGCCGATCGATCACGGCGGAACCGATGGTCGGTAATCGTGTCATCGTTGGGCTTCCTGGTTCATGGAGCGAAAACATGGGATACCACTCACGCGTAGGCGCAGCAAACCACAGCGTAGGTCATCCGTCAAGCAACTAGATGTACGCGGAAGGGCTTGACGTTCAGCTCGCGCCATTGGATAAGTAGGCCATGACCATTCAGGATGATAGTTCCCGTGGGCGCGTTCGCTTCTCGCGCGCACGTGGGGTTGAGGAATTGGGGCATCTCTGGATCTATGCCGGGTATGTTGAGGAGGTCAGCGGTGAGCCGGCCTCGGGCGATGTGGTCGATGTCATAGCGCCGAATGGACGATTCTACGCCAGAGGCCTCTACAACCCTGCCTCCAAGATCCGCGTGCGGATACTGACTTTCGACGACGAACCCATTACGGAGCAGTTTTGGAGGGGGCGACTCGCGCAGGCAATTAGGCTGCGTCGGCAGATCGTTACGGACACCACTGCCTATCGTCTCATTTATGGAGAAGCCGATCGATTGCCGGGCTTGATTGTGGATCGCTATGACGATGTTTTGGTCATGCAGACATTGTCTTCGGGGATGGATCGTCGGAAGGATCTGCTGGCCGATCTCCTTTGTCAGGAATCAGGAGCCACGCGAGTGTATCTGCGCAACGATGCCAAGAGCCGTATATTGGAGGGGCTGTCGGTGGAGAAGGGGTTTTTCCGTGGTGGTGGCGCGACGATGGTTGACGTCCAGGAAGGGCCGGCGCGATTTCTCGTCGATATCGAACGAGGGCAGAAAACCGGTTGGTTTTGCGATCAACGAGAAAATCGCTTAGTAACGGCGCGGTTCGCAGCCGGTGCAGAGGTACTGGAGGTGTTTGCTCATACAGGAGCTTTTGGGATTCATGCGGCACTCGCGGGAGCGAAGTCGGTTGAAGGGCTGGATGTCAGCGAGGAGGCTCTGGCACTCGCGCGCAACCATGCGGTGTTAAACAAGGTGGAGGATCGTTGTGTTTATCGAACAGCGGATGCGTTTGAGGAGATGCGGAAACTTGAACGGGCCGGGCGCCGATACGACTTGGTCTTGCTCGATCCCCCGGCCTTTGCTCGCAGTAAACAGGCCGTACCCCGCGCCCTGGCTGGGTACAAAGATGTGAATCTGCTTGGGATGAGGCTGATTAATCCGGAAGGATTTCTCATCACGAGTTCCTGCTCTCATCACGTGACTGAACAGGAATTATGGACCGGTATCCGCCTTGCTGCACGGGATGCGAAGCGGCAAGTTCGCCTGCTTGAACAGCGTGGACAGGCTAGCGACCATCCCATCCTCGCAACCATGCCGGAAACACGGTATTTAAAATGTTTCATTCTTCAAGTGCTATGAGCATGACAAGCGAGACGTGCGGGAACGGCGCGACATGAAGTTCGAAGTTCCGAAAGCCTCGAACTTCGGACCTCGAACTCTCCCCCGTTTCGGCTTTCTTATCCCGCATATAACTCAGAACCCAGAACTCAGAACTTCTTCGCCAGGCTACCCCGTCTCGCCCGTCTCGCTTTTCTCGCAAGTCTCGCAGGAATACCTAATCGTTCGGTGGCTCGAAGTGGCCCGATGGGCGATTCTGCCAGGGGATCGTCGCTTGCTTGGCTTGTTTGACGAGGCTACGCAAATTTACTTCCGCTGCACGGAGCAACTTCGGTTCGCCGCTTTGTATGATAGCGGTCAGCAGAACGTAGAGCGAACGATCCATCCGTGATCCGGCGAGAATTCGTTCTGTGACAGGATCTGGGCTTTTCTGTGTGGAACTTATCTCGTCTTCCGGATCGTCAAACAAGGTACGAAACGAGGTTGGATGGCTAAAGAGCCAGGCCGGGGGTATCTTCATCGCGGCAGCGAGCGCTTCGAGCAGCGAGGCAGAGGGATCGAGCTCTTCCGATTCAATTTGATCCAATACATGCGGCAGAAGTCCCGATTCGGCTGCCAAGTCGTCGACCGACTGGCATCGAGTGATACGCCAAGCCTGAATCTGTTGTCCGAGTGCCATGGTGCGATAATACTGAGTTGGGACAGTCTTCGCAACCGCGACTCGATAGGACGTTATGTAAATTACATTAATATACAAAGACTTATGAGTAATTATCCTCACTGGAAGATGAGCAGTGAAATCGAGTATACTGCGGTGCCTAGTTTATTCGCGATTCAGTGAGGAGGCGCATTATGTTAGGGACAGATATTCGTGGCATTATCGCAGAAGAAGAAGAAGTTCAGCGGCGCAAGGACGCCTTGAAATCGCTTTTAAGCATGCGTTCGAAACAGTTGCGGGAGTCGTTGGAACAGCGGATTAAGCGGGCTCGGACTGGTGGAGATTGGATCCAGCTCTCTCATGAAGAATGTGCCACACTCCACAAACGGGAAAAGCTCCATCTCAAGTCTCAGTTCGACAAGCTTCAGCACGAGCAAGATCGGACCAGAGGAAAGCTGACGGCACTCAAACGAGCGAAGGCGCGGGCACAACGGATTCGTGCTGCTGAAGCCGCATCTGGTCGCAAACGTCGCTGATCCTGTTCTGTTCACTATGATCCACTAGCGTGGCTGTCTTACTCCCCCTCCTGACGCGCTCGCAAGGGGCGCATATTCGTGAACTCTCCCGTGACAGACGCGTGCGAGTGCAGAACGGTGCCTTTGTGGTCGAAGGCGGCCATGCGGTTCGAGATCTTCTAACTCGGTATCCCGAACAGATTCTCACGATTGTCGCTGCCCATGGTTATCTGCAAAAAGAAGGGCAGAGCGACCGACTGGTTCGACTAGCCTCCTCGACGAAGCAGTACTCCTGCTCCGACCCCCAGTTCTCAAAGTTATCCGATCTGGACGCGCCGCAAGGTATTCTTGCTGTAATGAGGCAACCGACGTGGGATGAAGGCGAAGTGCTTAGACAGCCGACTGTCTTGGGGATTTTTGGAGAGAAGCTGCAAGATCCCTCCAATGTCGGGGCCATTATTCGAACAGCGGCAGCTCTCAATGCGAGCGCCCTGTGGCTCACGCCGGACTCCGCCGATGTGTATCATCCCAAGGTGGTTCGTGCGACGAGCGGCATGTTGCTCGCGCTACCGATCTTTGTCAGTAGGGATCTGTCAGGGTTGATTCGACAAGGCTGCCAGATTTTTGCAGCAGAAGTGACAGGAGCCGGGACTGTTTCAATCGATGAGATTCACCAGGCGCCGAGAAAACTTGTTGTTGCCGTCGGCAATGAAAGCCGCGGCTTGTCAGCACCGATCCGTGCGCAGGCCAGCACTCGATTCACCATCCCTCTCAGCCGTGACGTAGAATCCCTCAATGTTGCGGCGACCGTGGCCATCTCCGCGTTCTACTTCTCGCGACTTCCTAAAGAGAAATGACCTGAACCCATTCGCTCGTGCGAACGTTCCAGGCCGTCAGTCATGAAGCTCCCCGCAGCAGCCTACTCCGCCGAAGTAGCCACTTCGGCTACGAAGGCCGGAAGCTGCGGGGTATCCTGCGAAATTCTCCGAAGCCGCTACCCTCCTTCGCCAAGGCTATGGAGGGTTCTCCTCGCCTTCATCCCCGCAGCAGCCTACTCCGCCGAAGCAGCCGCTTCGGCTGCGAAGGCCGGAAG
>CAZGYZ010000121.1:0-6327 GCA_964530675.1 uncultured Nitrospira sp.
TTATCATGTCCGATCCAAAGAGTGGTTCAGAGGAAGCGCTCGGGCGAGTCTTTAATGCGCTGGCTCTCGCATCCGAATGTAAGCAGAAGGGCGATGAAGTCGCCGTGGTCTTCAATGGGACTGGCACACGTTGGCCGGCTGAACTGACAAAGCTCTCACATCCGGCCAATGGCCTCTACAACGCCGTTCGCGATGTGGTGCAAGGCGTCTCCTGCGGCTGTGCGGAGGTCTTTGGAGCGACGGAAAGCGTCAAGTCGTGTGGGGTGCCGATGGTGAAGGACCATGCACTAGCCGGAACCGCAGGACTCTTGAGCCTGCGTCATTACGTTGCAGAGGGATGGAATACGGTTGTGTTTTAACAAGTATGATACTTGCCTCAGGATGCTCAAAACGGCTGTCCAGCAAGGCCGCAGCGAGCGAAGAGGTGAGGCGTACGCTTCGGTACGTTGAACCTCTGAGCGACTCGAGAACGATGCTGGCGGACGTTTTCAGCATCCTGATAGAGGGGGGAGACGATGGCGACAAAATATCTCGATCTGACGTTTACGGACGCGGTGTGCCGTGCACAGACACAATATTATGGGAGAGCGGGCAAGAAGATCTCAGGCGCTTCCGAACGAGATCTCCTGGGCCAGGCAGAGGCAGAATTCATCGCAGCTCGGGACAGTTTCTACTTGGGTTCAGTCAGCGAAAGTGAATGGCCCTATATTCAGCATCGAGGTGGATCCGCGGGTTTTTTGCGAGTGATCAATGAGACGACGCTGGCCTTCGCTGACTATAAAGGGAATCGACAGTTACTCACGACCGGCTACGTCTCAGTGAACAACCGAGTTGCGCTGTTTCTCATGGACTATAAGAATCGCGAAAGGTTGAAGATTCTTGGCCATGCCCGTGTGGAAGACGCCCGAGTTCATCCGGAACTCACCACGCAGATCACTGATCCCAAGATGCGGTCGAGCGTGGAGCGGCTGGTCTTCATCAACGTCGTCTCGTTCGATTGGAACTGTCCCAAGTATATTACTCCTCGGTACTCGGCGGAAGAGGTCGAAGAGTATGTAGGTCCATTGAAGAGGCGGATTGCCGAACTCGAGGCCCAACTTGATACGGTGAAATCGTGAAGGCTCTCTGTGAAGAAGGGCCTTCCTCTCAATCGAAGGAGATCACACCATGAAGGTGGCACAGATATGGCGATACCCGGTTAAGTCAATGGCCGGTGAACGGCTAGAGCAGGCGCGCGTCGGGCCCCTCGGCATTGAGGGAGACCGCGTCGTGCATGTGGAGGACCAGGACGGTCGTGTGATTACGGCCAGAACGCACCATCGGCTTCTCAGTCGTCATGCCACACTCAACGCGTCCGGCGAGCCTGTGGTCGATGGCCTGCTGTGGAGTGATCCCAAGGTCCGCAGAGATGTTGAGTACATCGTAGGGCCTGGTGCCAGGCTCGTTCGCGATGACTCCAGCGATCGCTTCGACGTGTTGCCCTTGTTGGTGGCGACGGATGGAGCGATTGCGGCGTTCGGGCGTGATGGCCGGCGCCTCAGACCGAATCTTGTCATCGGCGGGGTCGAGGGTCTGGCTGAGCGCTCATGGCCAGGGCAATGTTTGCACATTGGAGACGTCATCATCGGGATACAGGACCTCCGTGGGCGCTGCATTATGACGACGTTTGATCCCGACAGCCTGAAACAAGACCATCAGGTGCTTACAGACATTGTACGGAGATTTGAGGGCACGCTTGCCTTGAATTGTTACGTGATCCGGGGCGGCGAGATTCGAGTCGGCGACACAGTTGAGCTGGCCCGGCACCGTGAATGCGAGGCTGTCCAGGCGTAGAGAAATGGGTTCTCTTACATCCTATGACTAAAAAACTCTCACGTAGACGTTTTCTACAACTTGCTGCAGCAACCGGTGGCGCCCTGGTATTTGGCGACCTGATCGATCAGGTGCTGGGGATGACGTGGAGTCTTCGCACCGCTGTCGCGAGCGAGCCGATCAAGGTTGGGATTCTCGATCCGCTCTCTGGCCCATACAGCACATCTTCGATTCACGATATCCATGGCGCCAATGTGGCAGTGGACCTATTCAACAAGAAAGGCGGTGTGTTGGGACGGCCAGTTATGATTCTTGAGGCCGACGATGCGTCTGATCCAGACAGCGTCGTGAAAGCGGCTTTGAAGTTTATCAAGGAAGATCGCGTCGACGTGTTGATGGGTACCTTCAACGGAGACTGCGCGCTCGCCGTGAGTGCGCTGGCGCAGAAGGAGCAAATACTGTTCATGGTGACGGGCGCCCATCTTCCCGAGCTAACGGGAGTGGCTTGCAACCGTCACTCATTCGTGTTCATGCCCAATACCCGCATGATGGCGCAGGCTGTCGCGCCACACATTGCGAAGGCCTATGGAACTCGTTGGTACATGATTACGGCAGCCACTGTCGATGGCAAGGCTGCGGCCCAGGCGATGTTGGACGCAGGCAAGTCCCAAGGCGTCGACTTTGTCGAGGAGACAGTCACGCCGTTTGGTGCGACCGATTTTTCGTCGGCCTTCACCGAAGCGAGGGCCAAGAATCCCACGGCAATCATTCTCAACCTGTACGGTTGGGATCTCGTGCATGCGTTGAAAGTCTATTCGAAATTAGAGCTGGCGAAAGAGAAGATCGGCGTGGGTGGGGTGATTGCGGGCGAACAGATCGGTCGTCCGCTCGGCTATGCCAACAATGCCGGCATCTGGGGCCTGATCTGGGATCCCAAAATCAATACGGACGGTTCTCGCCGATTCATCCAGGCTGTCATCGACAAGTACAACCATACGCCGACCTCGCGCTGTTACCTCGGCTACGCGGCCATGACCCAAATCCTCGAAGCTATGCAGCGTGTCGGCACGACCGACGCAGCCGAGCTGATCAATGCGCTGGAAGGCCATGAGTTCGATGGATTGAAGGAAGGGCGTTCGTACTTCCGTTCACAAGATCATCAGCATGTCCAAGATGTCCTGGTCGGCCAGGCCTACGGCAAGGAGCTGGGACTCGGCCACTATAAGATTTTGGCCGCGGTTCCAGGAGAGACAGTTGCGGGAAAACACGAGCAGACCACGTGCCGCTTCTAACAGGCTGAGCCAGCGATGTAGGCTGAGGTCAAGGTCAAGGTTGAGTGAAGATCAGGGTTTTTTAATCTCAGCCTTGACCTGAGCCTTAACCTTCAGAAAGTGGCGGACTTTTTCAGCAGCCTGCTCAACGAGAGGTCCGTCAAGAGAAAGGGGCTCCTCCCTATGGGAAGAGCCCCTTCTTTGCTGTAGGCACAGGAAGAAACGAAGCTTACCCTGCTATTACTTGACGATCACCTCAACACGGCGGTTCTTGGCACGTCCCGCTGGCGTGTTATTGCTGGCGATCGGGTTGCTGTCCCCGTGGCCTTCGGCCGAGAGGTTGCTGCTCACGCCGCCGTCCCGCAGCGCCTGAGCGGCGCTATTGGCACGAGCGTCCGAGAGTTCCTTATTGGAGGGGAACTTCTTCAGCAACGCACCTTTGATCGCCACGTTGTCGGTGTATCCCGCGACATGCACCTGCTTTTCCGGGAAGTCGTTCAGGACATTGCCTACACGCTTCAAGGCATCGGTTCCGCCGGCCTTCAGCTGGTCTTGTCCCGAATCAAACAGCAGGCTGGAGGCCAGATTGATCGTGAGCGCATCGCCGGATTGGTGGACCGACACAGTCCCTTTGGAAATTTCCGGTTGCAGAGCTTTGATTAGATCCTTTTCAGCTTTTGCGAGGCTGCCCTTGCTCTGATCCAGTTGGCTTCGCAGATCGGCCACGCGGGCCTCACAATCCGCCAACTGCTTTTCGAGATCCGCGATCCGCTGTCTGGCAGCGGCCAGCTCGGCGGCGAGCTTGTTTTTGTCGCCGGCCATACCACCCATCGCGGCCAGCTGCGCTTCGAGATCCGAATTGCGCTGCTTCGCGGCGGCGAGTTGTCGCTCCAGATCGCTCACGCGGCTGCTGAGTGTGCCGTTCTGTTTCTGTGCCGCCGCCAGTTCGTCGGCCAACCGTTGACGATCTTTTTCAAGAGCCGCGATTCGGGCGGCTGCATCCCTCGCCGCATTGTCGGTCATGTCCGTCGGTGCCGTGCTGGGATTGCAACGGACGTCAGACCAAGCTTCCCATTTGTGACTGGGATTACATATAGGGCTCTTATCCCAGCTTGTTGCACAGCCTGCTAGAGCGACCAAGCTTGTTGCTAGGATCGCGGTTTTGAATGCCTGCATAATAATCTCCTCTTTCTGATTCGCGGGCTATCTATCCTGTGAGTATTCCCACTCCCGCATCGTGGAAACCCTCGTGACAATGTCGGACTGGCTCCTACTGGCGGCCTTTCAGAGCGTCCCGGATTTCCATCAATAATTTCTCTTCGTTGGTTGGCCCTGGCGGTGGCGGCGGAGGCGCCGCAGGCGCTTCTCTCTTGAACCGGTTCATCTGCTTGACGAACATGAAGATCACGAACGCGATGATGATGAAATCGAAGACGGTTTGCAGAAACACCCCGTAGTTGAGCGTCGGGGCTCCCGCGGCTTTCGCGGCTACGAGCGATGGCTGAGAGGTGCCTGAGAGGGTGAGAAACAGGCCTGTGAAGTCGACGCCTCCCAAGAGCAGGCCGATCGGCGGCATCAACACGTCGCTGACCAGAGAGGAGACGATCTTCCCGAACGCTCCGCCGATAATGACACCGATCGCCATGTCGAGCACGTTGCCCTTCATGGCGAACTCTTTAAACTCTTTCAGCATAGGTCCTCCTTATGAGGATTAGGATGTATTGCATTGGCTGCTGTCGTGATTACCGTTTCCTGGTCGTATCGAAATTGTATCCAAGGGTCCAGAGGTACAAGTTGTCCGTATCCCCGGTGCCGATCGCTGGAGTGTTGTTATAGCGCGTGGTTACTTGAAAGCCACTCACGAATCCGTCCCAAATCTTGAACCTCACGCCGTTATCCATCGTGAGAAAGAAGTTCGATGAATTCTGGAGAGAGGGGAAGATTTCGTTGTAATGGTACAGTGTCATGCGATCGTCGAAAAGCGGCCAGTTCCATTTCATGGACACGCGCGCGCGAAGACTCGACTTGTCGTCTGCCACGCGAAAATCTTCGTTGAAGTAGGATACGCCGGCTTCGGTGTAGAACGTCATATCTTTGAGGATGCCGGAGAAGTCTCCACGGTCGATGAATTGATAGCCGGGACCGCTCGAGAGGGCGGTACGCATCTTCAGGTCTTGGAAGCGATCGTTTTCGAAATAGGCAGAGGCGAACCAGTAGAACCGCTTGGTCAGAAAGAAGTCGAGCTTGATCGTCCCACGCGCGTTGCGAGCAACGAGAGTATTGGAGTTGTCGCCGTAGATATAGCGACCGTTGATTGACAGGCGGAGCTGCTCACTTCGAGCTACGAAGTCTCCAAGCAAGCTGGCATTTTTCAAGTGGCTGTTTCCGGTCGTTTGGGAGTAGCCGCCGGTTAAACTGCCTGAGTAGATGACCGGGGGTTGAACGACGGGATTCATGGAGGTCACAGAGCCCATCGGAACTTCTATCGTGCCTTTCAAGGGTTCCGCCTGCACCGTCAACGTTCCATTCGGTCCTGCTGTGGCGGTCCCCATAATCACGGACCCTTCCTTCAGATGGAAGGGGATCGGGTGATTCACTGCCAGTTTGGCCACGTCGTTCCAATTTACTTTCAGCAAATTGTCGGGGCTGACAGGCGTCTTGATTTGCAACACGCCGCCGACCATTTCGATGATTTCTCCGTAAATGATGCTGCCGTTTTTCAACGTCACGACATCGGGGGCGGTTGGTGCGGCTGGTGTAGCTGGAGGAACATCTTGAGCATGGACTTCCGTAGACAATCCCTCCCCAATCAAACACCCAGCCATGGCTAGTGCGAACCCACAGAGAACCTTCTTCATCGAACCCTCCATACACACAGATGAGTGAATGTCTCTGATTCCCTCTTCACACTTTGATACGTCGAGAGCCGTAGGGCTATTCAGCCTTAGTAAATTTGCAGATCTATAGCTCAATTTATTAAGGGATAGCAAGCATGAGCACTACGAAACATGCCGATGTGAGCATCGTATGTGGAACAATGGTTGCCGGAAATAAGCAAGGCTGATGCCGTTGAGAGTGATAGGCCCATTTCACTACACATCTTTGCGGCAGCATGGCTGATAGATAGGTCAAGTGAAGGTATTGTCCTTCATTTCTGTAGCCGATTTGATGTATGGCAAGCTATTCCGCCACAATGGCGCTCACCTTGCCGGTCACCAGACCGCGTGTTAAGATGCGGCCTCGC
>CAZGYZ010000122.1:0-6322 GCA_964530675.1 uncultured Nitrospira sp.
AGGTTCCTCGCCGCCTCGGCCACGGCAAGGCGAGCCCCTTCATAGGGATGCAGCAGGCAATAGCGGCTATTACAGTCCACCGTCATCGCGAGGGCTTTATTCGTCCCCTTGATCCGAACCACCGCCGCATCGGAACCAGGCCGGACCATCGTGTTGGTTCGCACCATGTGATCGTACTGCTCATAGACCCAGCGTTTGCTCGCAATCGTCGGCGACTCCAACAAGGACAACAGTGCCGCATTCGCATCCTTCACATCGGGAAGCGCATCGTAATTCAGGTTGGTCAGCATGTCCTGATAGCCTGGCGGCGAATAGGGACGCTCATAGCGTGGCCCGTCATCGGCCAGCGACTTCGCTGGAATTTCTGCCACCACCGCTCCCTGATCCCTCACGCGCAACATCCCATCGCCCGTTACCCGTCCCACCACCGCCACATCAAGATCCCACTTCTTACAGATCCTGATGCATTCGTCTTCCTTCCCCGCCTGCGCCACCATCAACATGCGTTCTTGCGATTCCGACAGCATTATTTCATACGCCGTCATGCCAAGCTCACGACGAGGCACATCGGTCAGGTCCAGATCGATTCCATTACCGGCACGCGACGCCATTTCGCAGGACGAACTGGTCAACCCAGCCGCCCCCATGTCCTGGATACCAACCAACAGATCGCCCGCCATCAGTTCGAGACAGGCTTCCAGCAACAGCTTCTCGGTAAAGGGATCGCCCACCTGCACCGTGGGCCGCTTTTGATCCGACTGGTCGTCGAAAGAATCGGAGGCCATCGTCGCGCCATGAATTCCATCACGGCCCGTCTTTGAGCCGAAATAGATCACCGGATTACCGACCCCGGCCGCTGTTCCAAGGAAAATCTTGTCCTTGTGCGCAATACCAAGGCAAAACACATTCACCAGCGGATTCTGCGAATAAATATCATTGAAGACGATTTCGCCTCCGACCGTCGCGACACCCATACAATTCCCGTATGCGGCTATGCCTGCCACGACACCCTTCATGAGATGGCGATTCTTGGCCGTATCGAGTCCGCCAAACCGCAGCGCATCGAGTAAGGCAATTGGCCGCGCGCCCATCGTAAAGATGTCGCGCAGAATCCCCCCCACCCCGGTCGCCGCACCCTGATAGGGCTCGATGAACGAAGGATGGTTGTGCGACTCCATCTTGAACACCGCGCAGAGCCCGTCGCCGATATCCACGGCCCCGGCATTTTCCCCAGGCCCCTGGACCACTCGCGGCCCCGTCGTCGGCAATTTTTTAAGGTGCACGCGCGAACTCTTATAGGAGCAATGCTCCGACCACATCACCGAGAACATGCCCAACTCAGTGATATTCGGTTCCCGCCCCAAAATCTCGACGATTTTCTTATATTCGTCGTCTGTCAGATTATGCTGCGCGATGAGGTCTTTGGTTATCAGGGGTGATACAGACGCCATACCACTACACTTTCTTCTTCGGTCGTTTATTCTTTGCCAACATGACTGTTACATGACTCTTGAGAATAGGGAGACGTTGTACCACCACTTTCCAGACAATATCGAGATCCACGCCGAAGTACTCATGAATCAACACGTTGCGCATCCCAGTTATGCTTCGCCAAGGAACCTCTGGGTACGACTTTCTCAGATCAACAGGAAGATTCCGCGCTGCTTCTCCGATGATCTCAAGATTACGGATCACTGAATCCTGAATCATCGTGTCTTCTAAAAACGTCTTCCGGCCACCCGCGGTGTACTTTTCGACTTTAGCGATGGATTCGCGGATATGCTTCAGGTAGGCGGACACATCTTTCATAGAGGCTTAGCCGTTCGAAGAATGGTTCGCCGCAAGTACGGACTCAACCCGTTCTCGGTCACAACATCCACCTCACAGCCCAGCAAGTCCTGGACATCTAACTTGAACTCCACCAGGTCCAAGAGATCCCGATCGGATTGCAGCGTGATCAGCAAATCCACATCGCTAGTCCGCCTCGCACGACCTGCAGCATGAGAACCAAACACCCGCACCCGCGACACCCCGTGCGAGCGGGCAATCCGACCAATATCACCAGCCTTGCTCTTCAAAGCACGTGTGGTCATGAGTCCATCCCGATGCAAATCAGCTCGTGCACAAGAATCTCGACGAGTTTCTTGTGCCTGTCGTCTATTGGATTATGCTGTGCGATGCGGTCTTTGGTGAACATTAGTTAAGAACTATTGAACTAAATACTTCGTGAGATCAACTTCACCAAATCCCTTCTTTCTTCTCAAGACCAGTTTCTCACCCTCTTGCCGAATACTCACATGCCAATAGAATCTATTTTCCAACTGAGTGATCCACATTCCCTCAAGCCACCCGGTGAAGTCCTTAAATGGAATGAGCAGGACGATCTTCTCCGAACCGCAACCATAGGCAACATACCCTTCTATTGCCGCCTCAAGTTTCTCCTTTTGATGAGGATGAAATGCATACCAATACATTTCTCTTGCATGCGCTCTCGAAACAGCGCAAACAACCACCACTGCTCCATCGGGAGAACTATAGGTTGCACGTGTTTGCTTGAGCAACGACCTATTCAGGCTCTCCTCAATCCGGCGTATACAAGCTGCATGGAAATCAACAGGGACAAATTGGGGAACCTTTTTGTCCCTCCTCCTGGATAGATCTTCTTGTACTTCTGGCTCCTCAACGTCCTGTCGAACCTCTTCTGCTGCAGAAAAGACCAGATCTATGATCCCGTCAACTCTAGTGAATTCCTGTGGGACCAAGACGCCTGCTATTTTTTTGAGCATTTGCGGATCTTCGACCGTTTCCTTGAGAATCATCAGCCGAAGCAACGAATCGACGCTGATCAGGCGAATATCCCAGGCATGTCTTGAGCCACGAATTTGTGCTTCAAGATCACCTGTATCTTGCCTACCAACAACGATGAGTATGGAAGATTTGGCTTCAACTACCTTGGCTTCTTGGATGAGCTTCTTTCTGTATTCAGCAATTGCATCGAGGGCTACCCTATACGCATCGGTTGTTTTGACCTCGACAATAATCTCTTCACCCAATGATGATTTCCAAAGGCCATCATGTCCACTTTGACCTGAGCTGCCGCGATATCTCCCATCTTCAACTTGGAAACCAAGCCTTCGGCCAACTTGGTTAACAACATCTTGGAGTGCCAGTCCACCGCTTTCAAACTTTTCGTTTAGGCACTCTTCCGCGTAACGAGCAAGAAGAGCAGACGGCACATGCGAGAGGAAATCTCGGAATTCTTTTGAGGCATCTCCCCCATCAAGCAGTTTCCCAGAACCAGCAATTGCAATAATTTGCTGAACTTGTTTTCCTTCGAGGTCCGTCCTCGATTTACCCCACAGATCCAGGAGAGGCATAAATCTTTCCTCGATTTCTATCCAACCATGACAAACTTTGAGGGGGTGGCCCGATTGGTCTCCGACTGCGCGCGTCCAACGAGGGCCTTCCCAGGCCGCGCGTTGCGCGAGCAAAGGAGACTAACGGGCTACCCCTCTCTCCTACGCCGGGCGGGGCGCGAGGACGGACGGGCTGGTCAGCGGCAGGACCCGCGGTCACGCCCCCACCATTTTTAATTGCTTCTTGTTTCCCTTCAGCGACTCCAGCATCGACAGAAAAATCCGCTTCCCGTCGTCATTGCCCAAGACCATTTCCGCGCAACGCTCCGGATGCGGCATCATGCCCAGCACATTGCCTTCCGCATTGATGATCCCCGCAATGTTGTCCAATGAGCCGTTCGGATTCGCTTCCGGCGTCACCTTGCCTTCCGGCGTGCAATAGCGGAGCACAATCTGCGCATTGGCCTGCATCGATGCGAGCGTGACCGGATCGGTATAGTAGTTCCCGTCTGCATGAGCGATCGGAATCTTGAGCACCTGACCGGACTCATAGGCGCTGGTAAACGATGTGGCCGCATTTTCAACCTTCACCGACACATCCTTGCAGATGAAGTGCAACGATCGGTTCCTGAGCATGGCCCCTGGCAGCAACCCTGCTTCGAGCAGAATCTGAAATCCGTTGCAGATACCGAGCACCATCCCACCCTTCCTTGCAAACTCCTTCACCGCTCCCATCACCGGCGAAAAGCGAGCAATGGCGCCAGTCCGCAAATAGTCGCCGTAGGAAAACCCGCCCGGCAAGACAATCGCATCCAACCCCGCCAGCAACGTCTCCTTGTGCCAGATCATCTCTACATACTGCCCCAGCACATCCCTAAAGATATGCTGACAGTCGTGATCGCAATTACTGCCAGGAAAAACCACCACTCCGATCTTCATAAATCCTCAGAAGGCTAAGGCTCAGGTTAAGGTTGAGCGAACACTTCCTCAGCCTCGACCTCAACCTGCTAATTCGTACCGATATTCTTCCACGATCGTGTTCGCCAGCAACTTTTCGCACATGGCCTTGACCTCAGCCTCAGCCTTGACCTTATCCTTCTCATCGAGATCCACTTCCATGTACTTCCCGACTCGCACATTGCCCGCATTCTTGAACCCCAGCGAATCGAGCGCATGTTCAATCGCCTTCCCCTGTGGATCGAGAATCCCCTGTTTGAGCGTGACATGAATCTTGGCCTTCACTTCCCCCTCCTTACCAGGATGCTGAAAAAATCCGCCAGCCTAAAAAGACCATTATTGGGTTTATTTGGTTTGTCTCGTTTGTTTGGTTGAGCGAAACTTACCAAATGAACCAAATGAAGCTCCCCGCAGCAAGCTGCGGGGTATCTTGCGAAATTCTCCGAAGCCACTACCCTCCTTTGCCAAGGCTACGGAGGGTTCCCCTCGCCTTCATCCCCGTAGCAAGCTACGGGGTATTCGGCGAAGGAGAATAAACCAGCTCAACCCTACAAGCTCCGCTCGCCGAGGACGGCCTTTTTGAGCATCCTGTGGAAATGCTCCCCCTACTTCGCTTGTCTCTTACCCCTTACCCTTTACCCCTCACTCCTGACTCCCCTGATCAGATGCTTTGGGCTGCCTATCGATGTATTTCCTGATCCATATAATCCCCACGGCAGTCCCGATCCCAGCCAAGGCAAGCGCCACCATCGGCCAGCGCCAGCGTGAGCCTTCCAAGCGATAGGCCAACACAGCCACCAGCGCCGTGGAGACCAAGATGGCCGCCACCAACCCATAATTCATGAACCATCCCCGAAACCCCTTCACATGCCCTCTTCTCTTTCCCTCCCCCGTGAGGGAGGCCCTCTATAATTCATGAAAAGGATGCGGTGGCCGGTCTCGCCTGCGCGCGTTCAACGAGGGCCTTCTCAGGCCACGCGTTGCGCGAGCAAAGAGACCGGTCGCCGCATCCCTCCCTCCCACCTACTCCCCCAAAGGATTTAGATGTTCCTGAGGGGATGGAAGGGTTGGCTTCAACTGCGCGCATGGAACGAGCACTGTCTCACCGTGCGCGTTCTGCGAGCAAAGAAGCCTGTTCCTCATTCCCCCTCTATTCTTCCCTCCCTTAAAGGATCGGGAAACCTCTATGAGGGGATGGTGGGGTTGTCCTCAACTGCGCGCGTCCAACGAGGGCCTTCCCAGGCCGCGCGTTGCGCGAGCAAAGAGGACGGCCCCACCATCCCCTCTATCCCCTCATCCACAAACTCTCTTCAATACCTCCCGATACGCCTCTTCAATCTTCCCCAAATCCTTCCGAAACCGATCCTTATCCATCGACTCCTTCGTCGTCTGATCCCAAAATCGGCAGGTGTCCGGCGAAATCTCATCGGCCAGGATCAGCTGGCCGTTGTGCAGCCCAAACTCCAGCTTGAAATCGACAAGGATCATCTGTCGGTCACGGAAGAACGGCTGCAAGAGGCTGTTCACTTTCAACGCGAGTCTCTTGATCTCCGTCATTTGTTCCGGTGTCGCAAGCCTCATCAACCGAATATGCTCATCGGCAATCAAGGGATCGCCCAACGCATCGTTCTTGTAATACCACTCCACGATAGCCGGCTCGATGGGATCGCCCTCTTTCAAGCCCAACCGCTTCGCCAAACTGCCTGCCACGACATTGCGGACCACCACTTCGACCGGCACGATCGTCACTTTCTTCGTGAGCAGTTCCCGGTCGCTCAGGCGCTCAATAAAATGCGTCGGCACACCGGCCTGTTCCAGCAACCGAAAGAGCCGCTCCGACACTTTGTTATTGATGACACCTTTCTCGACGATGGTCCCGCGCTTCTGCGCGTTGAAAGCCGTCGCATCGTCCTTAAAGTACTGGACGACCTGATCCGGCTTGTCAGTCGCAAAAACCTTCTTGGCCTTACCTTCGTAGAGCAATGTGCCGACCGTCATCGTGGTTCCCT
>CAZGYZ010000123.1:0-6300 GCA_964530675.1 uncultured Nitrospira sp.
GAGAACAACTGTCGTTCCCCGCGACTACCACTCAGTGCAACGGTTTGGAACATATCTGGAGAAACCCCACTGAGGTCGAAGGAAAAATAGCACGGCAGCGTCGAGTATTCATGAGTTGTGCTGTTCGTGAGCCTGATACCGGCACCGTCTGACGTCCCCAAAGTTGCAACTGCCGCTGAAGTCGTAAGCCAGCCGCAAGGTCGATGTCACTGTATCACCTTGGGGACTCGTGAAAAGGCCACAGGTTAGCTTCGCAATTGTCGCCCATCCGATACTGGCAAGTCAAAGAGACTGGAGACAGAGAACATATTCAGTTTTTTTCGCTTGCTTTGCACGGGGGGGAGGGGGCTAGAATCTTGCCCCATCTTAGTGGCATCATGGCGAAGTATCTGATATGCCATGTCGCTAATTCACGGCATTAGTTCGGTGAGATCGCATGGTCGCACGAAATATCAGAGCGTTGTAAGATCCATAACAGGAGGGTCCGGCATATTATGGTAAGGCAAGTGACACGGGCAGCGGCAACAGTGCTCATTCTTGTTTCCGCACTGTACCACCCCGGCGACGCCGCTGCACATGGCTCAGTAAGCGGGGAAGACGATCCCTGCTTGCGTCGGGTAGGTGAGCGCGTGATACATTTCAGCGCCTATCAACCGCAATATGAGCTGAGAGATCAATACTGCACGGACATTCCCAAGGAAGGCGACACCTTTCTCGTCGTAGACCTCGTAGATCCGGCCTTGCGCAACGAGCCGGTCGGAATGCGGGTCATGAAGGGGAACGGCTCCAATGAGTCAGAGGATCAGATCGTAGCAGATATTCGTCCGAGCACCCACCCGGATGGAGTGCTCCGGGGCGAAGTCCGTCTTGCCGAGGGTCTCTATACGGTCACCATTGCGGCGGAGAAACAGAATCTGATGCGGCGCCCCCAATATCTATTGCGGGTACACATGATCGATTACCAGAAGCTTATACGTACCATGACCGTACCGGCGATAGCAGTGCTGGTAGTTACATTGATTGGATACATACTCATACGATCGAAATGGCTGCGGAATTGGTGGGCAGTCCGCCGTTCCTAGGAAACCGGGCGCTACGGCCTGCGAGCACATGATTCAACATTCGAGAGGGAGGATACTGACAATGGTTGTGCAATGGCTGAAGCCTATCGGCTTGTGCGTCTTGATGCTGGCAATCGGGACACCATTCTTCTCCACGCAGGCCCAGGCACATGGAGGACTGGCACTGGCAGAAGACATGTGCAGGCTCACGATCGGCCCCTACAACATGCACTTTACCGGCTATCAGCCCGACAACACACGCAATAAGGAATTCTGCGAAGATATTCCGGCGACTGGTCGCACGGTTGTCGTGCTTGATTATATGGAGGATGCGCTCCGCCCGTTGCCTACCGAAGTTCGGATCATCAAGGATACAGGCTCGGAGCAGGATCTTCAGGCCATCACGGTCCTGCACCTGCCGCCCAAGGTCTACCCCGCTGGCTCGGTTAATTTCGAACATAACTTCGACCAACCCGGCAAATTCGTTGGTCTGGTTACCGTTGGTGATAAGCATGTATCGCGATTTCCGTTCTCGGTAGGGGAAACGAAGATTTGGTTACCCCCCACCTACTTTTTGATTGCGCTCGCAGGAGTTGCTGTTGTCGGGGTGATTTTCTTTGCCATGCGCGGTCGTGGCAAAACGTCGAACAGCACCGTTTCGTAGGCGGACGGCCCTCCGGTCCAAGGCGCAGACGCGACTCTGGCTCAACAAGGAAATTGAGCGGTCTAAGGTAGATATAAGGTAAATATAATGATGAGGATACTGACGATGTCTTTGCAATTTCTGAAACCTGTGGTCGTGTGTTTCTTGATGCTGGCGCTCGGTGGCCCACTCTCCGCTCAGGCCCAGCACTTTCACGAATTGGACAAAAACTTCTGCATACTCAAGTTCGGACCCTACGGCATGCACCTTACCGAATATCAGCCTGATATCTCAGATCGGCAGGAGCTCTGCGGGGATATTCCGTCGACCGGACGCACGGTAGTGGTGCTCGATTTTATCGAAGGGGAACTCCGCTCGTTACCCGTCGAGGTCAGGGTCATCAAGGATACGGGTTCGGAGCAGGATCTTCAGGCCATCACAATCGTTCACCTACCGGCCAAAGTCTACACGGGGGGGTTCATCAATTTCGAACATAGCTTCAACCAGCCCGGCAAATTCATCGGTGTCATCACCGTTGGCGGCAAGGAGGAACATGTCGCGCGATTCCCGATTTCGGTAGGAGAATCGGGAGTGGTTTCACACTTCATGCACTACATCATGGTCATAGTCCCGCTCGCAGTGATTGCCGTTGGAGCGGCAATCTTCTTTTTCCTGCGCGGGCGTCGAAAATCCTCGCTTAGCACCGTTTCGTAGGCAGCCGGCTGCTGAGCCTGAGCACAGCAGTCCGGGACTAAAAGGAGGTCCGATGGAATCACGGGCAGCTTACGCACTCAAGCTCGTCGTGGCAGGCGCGGTAATGGCGATGATGACGTGCCTGCATGTCGCCCCGGCGCTGGCGCATTCAATGCTGGTCAAGGCAGAGCCGCCGCGCCGGGCGGTCCTCGCCAAGACACCGGCACAGGTGCGACTCTGGTTCAACGAAGAACTCGAAGGCGAGTACGCATCGCTTATTGTGCTCGACGCTGAGAAGCATCCCGTTACCGAGATCAAGCCTCAACTTGCCCAGGATGACCCAAAATCTATTGTCCTGCCGCTGCCGGAGTTGACGCCCGGAAAGTATTCAGTGAAGTTTCGAGTCCTGTCGGTAGACGGTCACGTGGTGGAATCGTCCTTCGACTTCACTGTAAAGGGCAAAGTGCAAAAGAAATGATCGAGATCATCGGCGCGCTGCTCCGCTGGCTGCAGCTTGCGTCCAACATGATCCTGATCGGCAGCTGCGTTTTTCTTTCGATTGCCGTGCGCTCGAAAACCGCACTCGACGCCCCATGGCTAGCTCGTCTGGCGAGGGCGCTACCGTGGCTTTCGGTCACGCTTCTGCTGGGGTTACTGGGCTTGCTGGCCACGACTACCGCACAGGCCACGGGCGTGGCTGAAAATGCGTGGCGCCCGGGAACCTGGTTAGAACTTTTACAAAAAACCCGCATAGGACTCATCTGGACAGTGCGTGCGGCCCTCGCGCTTCTCGTGTTCGGAGTGGCTCTCTACATTCGCTTCTCACCTTGGGCGCGCTGGCGGTATATGCTGTTCGCAACCGTTGCCGCGCTCACGCTGGCTGCGGGATCACTCGCAAGCCATTCCGCAGCCGGAGAGCTGTCCGTAATATCAGTGCTGCCCTACGCGCTGCATATTGTTCTGGCAAGCGTCTGGCTCGGAGGGCTGCCGGCCGTTCTCTCAATTATGTTCGCCACCACCGGGAAACGATCACACGAGGAAGTGGATCGGTTCGACATCCAAACCCTAAAGCGTTTCTCTGCCATAGCGCTGCCTGTAATGGTCGCTGTCGTGGCCACCGGCATCATCGTTGCCGATAGTATGGTGGATACGAGCTACGCCGCATTGGTCGCAACGAGCTGGGGCTGGTTTCTCAATACAAAGCTTGCGTTGCTCGCGCCGATTCTCGTGATCGGCGCGTGCGCGCGCCACATCTGGATTCCGTCACTCGACCAGAACGCGGACGTGGCTGCAGTCGGCAGACAGGGACTTCGAAAATGGGTCACCGTCGAATTCGTAATCGCGTTGGTACTGGTGTTAGTGGCGACAGTGCTAGCCAACGCCGTACCGGCGAAACATGCCGTTATTGAAGACTGGCCCTATCCGTTCCGCTTCTCCATCGACGCCACCTGGGGTGGGTTGGGCATGATGATCGGCACGGGGATAGGAGTCGCGTTGCTTATCCTGGCAGTTGGAGCGATTGCCCTCGGTCGGTCCAAGCGCTGGGAGACGAAGTGGCGCATTGCCATCCCGGCTGTACTGGCGGTCTGTGCGCTAGTTGCGGCGCTGCCTCCCCTTGCCACTCAAGCCTTTCAGGAAACCTATCGCAAGACGCCGGTCCCGTTCGATGCCATTTCCGTTGCCAACGGTATGACTATATTTGCTGCGAATTGCGTGCTCTGCCACGGACCCCAAGCCAAGGGCAATGGCGTTCTAGCCAAAACCTTCCCTATACCACCGGTGGATCTGCTTACGGAGCCGCACACAGCCAAACATACCGCCGGCGATTTTTTTCACTGGCTGACCCACGGTATTCCCGGTACTGGCATGCCGGCGTTTGCCGACAAACTCTCGGAAGAGGATCGCTGGGATGTCGTAAACTTTCTCCATGCCACATCCCGCGGCTATCAAGCGCGCCTCATCAACCCCTACGTCGCCCCCAATCAGCCCTACATGGCCCCGCAGAATTTCTCCTATTCCGCGCATGACGGTACGAGCGGTACCTTGAAGGACTTCCGTCGGCAGAAAGCGGTCCTGCTGATTCTGTTTTCATGGCCTGAGTCGCAGGAAAGACTCGATCAGTTGCGGCAGGCCTACGCCACCCTACGCGACGGTAATGTAGCGGTGCTGGAAGTGCCGGTGAATGATCTCAACCAGCAAGATCTCGCAGGAATAACGGCAGGCATGACTTTCCCTGTTGCGACGCAGGGGGCATCGGAGGTCACGCGCAGTTATAGCCTGTTCCGTAGAACCCTCAGCAATCCCGATTTGGCCGGCGAGGGTGCAATGCCGAAACACATGGAGTTCTTGATTGACCGTTATGGCTATTTGCGGGCGCGCTGGATCCCTGCGGTGGATGGGACGGGGTGGACAGACATCGGCGAACTGATGCGGCAGGTCGAACAACTCAGCCGGGAAAAAGAACTCCGTCCGCCGCCAGACGATCATGTGCACTGAGCCTGTTCCTTCGCGGCAAACGTCAGGTATCTGAAGGTACGGATGTCGACTATAGGCAGAAAAGCTCCTACGGACTTGACACCCAATACCTTCTCGTATATTTTCTCCTCTAATACGCTATGCACTTGACTCCAGTACGCTTGTGGCATAGCCTAGCCAAACTGTGGAGGGCATAGATCATGCGGACCTTTGCCGAGTTTGAACAACGGTTCGCCACAGAAGGTGCATGCCGTGCCTATCTGGCTCGGCTGCGGTGGCCGACCGGATTCTGTTGCCCCCAGTGTAAAACCAGCGGCAGCTGGACAACCACACGATGCCTCATGATGTGCCGCCGGTGTGGATACCAAGCCTCGGTCACGGCTGGGACAATCTTCCATCGAACCCGCCTCCCTTTGCAGGACTTGTTTCGAGCCATATGGTGGATGACCGATCAGAAGCATAAGGTCAGCGCCTTGGGGCTACAGCGCCTACTGGGCCTTGGCAGCTACAGGACAGCGTGGCTGTGGCTGCAAAAGCTGCGGCGCGCAATGGTGCGGCCTGGCTGGGACCAGCTGGGGGGCCAGGTGGAAGTAAACCAAACGTATATAGGAGGAGGCCGTCGACACCTGGGAAATAAGATCGTGGTGGCGATCGCTGCGCAGATCGATGGGAGAGGGATAGGACGCGTCCATCTGCGCCGAATTCCGGCCGCCTCCGCAAGTCCGCTTGTGGCCTTTGTAAAACAAGCAGTTAAGCCTGGCGCCGTGGTCATCACGGACGGATGGGAAGCCTATGCCGGGTTGACACAGGAGGGCTTCAAGCACCGACCACGCGCGATTAACGCCAGCAACAAGACAGCGCCGACCCTGCTGCCCCGTGTGCATCGGGTGGCCTCATTGTTCACGCGCTGGCTATTAGGCACCCATCAGGGTGCCTTGTCCCGCGAGCAACTGGACTTCTATCTCGACGAGTTCACGTCTCGCTTCAACCATCGAACATCGAGATATCGCTGGAAGCTGTTCTACAGACTTGTGGCGCAAGCTGTCTCGGCTGAGCCAGCTCCCTTCTCCAGGCTGGCCGCAGATATCGGCTAAACATCGGCAGGATAACTGGAGCTAAGTGCATAAATCTTTGCACGTATTTTGCAAGCGGGAACAGGTTTCTCTTCTGGATATTATGCTTGACATCGAGAAACTGTATCCGCTAATCTCCCCGCCACGCTGGTAAACGGCGGCCATGTTTCGCCGGAGAGTTTTTCTCCGGAATAAGCGGTGGGTCTCATTCAGTTTCACCGGGTCTCAATACTTAAACAAGGAGGTCAGAGTATGGCGAGTACAACGTTCGGAGGGAGCGACAGAGGGTACGACATGTCGCTCTGGTACGATTCGAAGCCGCTCAAGATTGGCTGGTTTGCCATGTTGGCGGCGG
>CAZGYZ010000124.1:0-6284 GCA_964530675.1 uncultured Nitrospira sp.
GCCATCATGATATTTTCAAACGTGGCGGATCCAACTGCATCCCTTCCCATTCCCCCTGCCGTCATTCCCTTCGGCGGCTAAGCCTACGCGGGAACGGTTCCTCTGCGCCCGGCAAGCATTCTTCTGAAATATTTCTTGCAGGGCCTACCGGAGGAGGATACAGTTTCCAGGACATTGGCTTACATCCCCACGCCCGCACATGCTTGAACCATGGAATCCGCCACACAAGAACCTCCGACCACGCCCGCACCCGTTCATTCTGAGCCTGTTTCCCACAGCAGCCAAGCGCCGATCCCCAAGACCGGCTGGCTCATGGAGCGGTTCGCCCATTGGTCGATCGAGCAACGAGTCCTTGCGGGATTTGGGCTCGTCTTTGCCGGCATTGTAGTCATCAGCGCCATCTCCTACCGCAACACTTCCGTCTTGCTCGAGAATAGTCGGCTCGATACCAAGAGCCACGAATTGGTGCAGCTGCTCGGCTCAGTCGAGGAAGCCCTCGGCGCTGCTGAGAGTGGCCATCGACGCTATCTCGTTACCGGCGACGAGTCGTACCTCAAGTCCTATCAGGCCACTGTCGAACAAATGCCGGAATACCTTCGGTATCTCAGAGGCCTGACAAAAGAAGGAGCTGAACAACAAGACCGCGTTGAGGCACTCGAACGGCTCATCACCAGTCAGTTAAAGGCAGAGGCGGAAGCCATCGTCCAACGTAAGAAGCGTGGCTATGAAGGTGTCCGGCACCTCGCACTCGCCGGGGCGGCAAAGAACGAGATCGAGGGAATCCATCGCCTAATGACAGAACTCGACACGGCCGAGCAACGAGTACTTCATGCCCGTGTGGAAGAATCGGCTGGAAGCACGAAAAATACGATCGCCCTGCTCGGGCTCGGTGCATTCCTCCAATTGGTTCTCTTGGCCTCCGTATACATTCTCATCCATCATGATATCGCCGAGCGACGCCGCGTGGCTGCGGAGTTGCAAAGCCGTGGCGAGCTGCTCCAGGCAGCCAATAAAGAATTAGAAGCATTCAGCTATTCTGTGTCTCATGACCTGCGCGCCCCGCTCCGTCATATCGACGGATATGCGGCACTCTTGTCCAAAGCGGCCGGTGAGACGCTGAATGATAAAGCACGCCGCTACTTACAGACGATTTCAAGTTCCGCGAAGCAAATGGGACAACTGATCGACGACTTGCTCGTTTTTTCCCGTATGGGTCGCCAGGACATGCTCCGTACGACGGTCAATTTGGATCAACTCGTCAAGACCGTCCTTCATGATTTACGTCTTGACTTGCAAGGGAGGACAATCTCCTGGACAATACACCCATTACCTAACGTTTCAGGAGATCCGGCGATGTTACGACAAGTTTTTGTGAATCTGATCTCCAACGCGCTGAAATTCACGGCCACGAGGCTGGAGGCCAAGATCGAAATCGGCGCCGGCCCGCGAAACTCCGGTGAAACTGAGGTGTTCGTGCGTGATAATGGGGTAGGATTCGATATGCAGTATGTCAACAAGTTATTCGGCGTCTTTCAACGTCTTCACCGGAACGACGAGTTTGAAGGCACCGGCATCGGGCTCGCCAATGTGCGCCGAATCATCCATCGGCATGGTGGACGGACCTGGGCCGAAGGAGCACCGGACCAAGGCGCTACCTTCCACTTTTCTCTTCCCCTCGCGAGGTCTCTCAGATGACCACGGTCAAGCCCATCTTACTCGCTGAAGATAACCCGCGTGACGCCGAACTTGCGCTGGCCGCCATGGAAGAGCATCACATCGCCGACAAAGTGGTGGTCTGCCACGACGGAGCTGAAGTCCTCGACTATCTCTATTGCCGTGGAATCTTTGCTTCCAGACAGCAGGGCAATCCCGTGGTCGTGTTTCTGGACCTCAAAATGCCTAAAGTCGACGGGCTCGAGGTCTTGAGAGCTATTAAGAACGACGCAAACCTGAAGCCGATTCCCGTCGTCATGCTCACATCCTCGCGCGAGGAGCGCGATTTGGCGCAAAGCTATGCGTTGGGGGCTAACGCTTATGTGGTGAAGCCGGTTGAGTTTCAACAGTTCATCGCAGCCGTGAAAGAACTGGGTGTTTTTTGGGGCGTAATCAATGAACCGCCCCCCGAAGGCTCTAAGCCGAACGCGTAGCCTCCTCACAAAGGACCTGTGAAACTCCCTCTTCTCCTACTCCACCTTGAGGACGATCCGGTCGACGCGGAACTCATTGTGACCACACTGATCGAGGGCGGAATCCCCTGCCAGTCGAAACTCGTCGACACGCGGCAGGCATTTGTGGCGGCCCTCAAAGAAGGCCGGATGGATCTCATCCTGGCGGACTATTCGATCCCAGGATTCGACGGGATGACGGCACTCACCTTGGCACGTCAACACCGTCCTGAAGTACCCTTCCTTTTTGTCTCGGCCACTATCGGAGAGGAACTGGCCATCGACGCTATGCATCAAGGCGCGACGGACTATGTACTCAAGCAACGGCTCGGGAGACTGGTGCCATCGGTCCAGCGCGCGTTACGTGAGCTCGATGACCGAGCCGAACGGAAGCGGGCGGAAGAAGCCCTTCGGCAGAGCGAAAAACAGTTTCGACAATCCCAGAAGATGGAAGCGGTTGGCCGGTTGGCCGGAGGGATCGCGCATGACTTCAATAATCTCCTGACCATCATCATGGGCTACAGCCAAGTCCTCTTGACGGAACTCGGCCCTCAACACCCCCTTCGCGGAAAGATCGAAGAAACATTGAAGGCCGGCGGAAAGGCCGCGTCACTGATCCGACAACTGCTCACCTTCAGCAGTAAACAATCGACGGACCCGAAAATTCTGTCGCTCAATACCGCTGTCACAAGTCTAGAAAACATGCTACGCCGCCTCATTGGCGAGGACGTACAATTTGTGGTTAAACTCGATCCGAAGAACGGGCGGCTGCGCGCCGACCAAACCCACCTTGAACAGGTTCTGGTCAACCTGGTCGTCAACGCGCGGGATGCCATGCCGAATGGCGGAACGATCACGATCGAAACGGCCCAGGTCGAGCTGACCCGCAGTCCGGTTTACCATATCGCTCCGTTGCAGCCCGGCTCCTATGTTCAGCTGACCGTCAGCGATACCGGCTGTGGCATGGACCTCAAAACACAATCCCATATCTTTGAACCATTCTTCACCACGAAGGGGGAGGGGAAGGGCACAGGGCTGGGCCTCTCCACTGTGTACGGGATTGTCACTCAATGCGGCGGAGCCATCGACGTCACCAGCCGCGTGGGCCACGGCACACGCTTCGATCTGTATTTCCCAAGCGTCGAGTCCGACATCCTACCCACGACGCCGACTCAGCCATCGGGACGGCCTCAGCGGGGCACAGAAACGATTCTCTTGGCGGAAGATGAACCAAGCGTACGGACGCTGGTGCGAGACGAGTTACGGAAGCTGGGTTACAAAGTCGTAGAAGCCAAGAACGGGGTTGAAGCCTGCCTGCTGGCGACGCAACAAGCAGAATCGTTTCAGCTCCTTCTGACAGACGTCGTTATGCCCGGCATGGGCGGACGGGAACTGGCGCAACATCTCTCCGTCATCAATCCAGAATTACGAACCCTGTTCATGTCGGGGTATATGGATGACGTCGGCATCATGGCCGGACAAGAAGAGGGCACCACCAGTTTCTTACAAAAGCCCTTCACTCCTGAGGTGCTTGCCAGCTCAGTCCGCAATCTGCTCGATGCCCGCATGCCATCGGACAAGGCTGGCGATACCCCATCGACACTCAAACCAACCCCTCGCTAGCCATGTGAGGAGTTCGTGTCGAAGCCGTTGCCCCTGTCCGCAAATCATTTGACGCTCCATATCGGCGCTCTTTATACTTGATCCTGAGACACTATGGTACGGGACAACAGCCTCCTCCGGTCTCTCCCTTTCATCCCTGTCGCCCGCATCCTGCTGGGTATCATTTTTGTCATATCCAGCGGACCTACAGCGGCGACGGCTCAAACCCTCACAGGGGATCGACTCGGAGAGGGCTTATCCATCTCCACCTGGAACCCTCAAGCACAATGTCCTGACGTCGCACCGTTGATCGCCGTCGAGATTGACCCCAACCGCTATCGCTTTACCGTGCACTACTACCAGCAGGAGGGGCTCTCGGACCCGCTCGATATTCGCCAATGGCAAGAACGAACCGGCCACGACCTGGTCTTCAATGCCGGGCTCTTCCGTGAGAACTATGCGTATCTCGGGCTGCTCTATGGAAACGGCCGCTCACTGGGGAGCAAGCGGCACACCACTTGGCTGGGGCTGTTTGTGGCAGAGCCGGCGGAGGATCGTTCGCGCCGCGCGCGGGTTTTGGATCTGACCTTTGACACCTTTGACGAGCAGCACGTTCCCTATCGAGAAGTGGCGCAATCGCTTATGCTCCTCGACCGAACCGGAAAAATCCGTGTCCGCCAAACCGGGAAACGCGCACATCAGACCCTCGTCGCAGAACAAGGCGATGGGCATCTCCTCGTCCTCAAGACTACGGAGGTGGTGTCACTCCATGCCCTTGGGGAATGCCTGCGGGACGCCTTTCCTTCCCTGCGCCAGGTCATGGCCATGGACGGAGGATCCTCTTCCGATGTCGCCGTCAGCTCCTCACTCAGAAAAGCCACGTCTGAGGCGGCCGGTTTACACCCCTGGATACCTCTGTTAGAAAACAGCATCACAACCCATATCGGACTTCCGGCAGTGATCGGGATCAGCCCGCGCCAGAAACAACCGGCGCCAAGACCATAGATATATGAGCTTGCCGAGGCGGCGTAGGCTGAGTCAAGATCAGACTCTTTCAGCGGCGCCCAGATTCAACCGGAAAGCCTGCTGCAAGCCAGGCATTCATGCTTCCGGTGACATTGTAGACATGACGGTAGCCCAAATCGGCCAGCGTTTCTGCCGCAATGTTGCTGCGATGTCCGGACTGACAATAGACCACCAGATGGTCTTCCAGTTGGGCTCCGATCTCCCGATGCCGAGCTTGAATTTCCCTGAACTCAATGTTCAGATCAGTTCCGGGAATGAATCCTGTCGCATGTTCTTCCGCAGATCGGACATCGATCAGGATGAAACCCTTTTGTGGCATCGAAGGCGCCTTGGTCAATCCGGCACGTAATTGCTGGACTGTGAGCAAGTAGGAATGATGGGCTGACACCGCACTGGTCGAGATTGTAGACAGTAGAAACAGACCGAGAACAGCGGCGACAATGCGTATGGTCATGATTGGCCTCCTTCCACAATCAAAGCGGAACGTTGTTCATCCGGAATCACACTCACTCATATGATAGGGACTGCATGAAGATTTGGTCAAGTCTCGCCGTCCTCTTCGCCATCGCATTGGCCGGCTGTGGCGAGGGGGCAAAACTACTTCAGGAAAAGGAGGACGGAGGGGTTGTCGCCTATCCCTTCATAGGAGAACAGGGACCCATGCTCTCCTCCTTTCGCACGGACGCCCTCGCTCTTATGAAGGAGAAATGCGGGGGGCTCTATACCATCGTGCAGGAAGGGGAAACCAGAGGGAGAAGCCGCATGGCCAGCCCGATAGAAGGCGCCCAGGAAATTGTGCAGGAGCGCCGATGGGGCATTCAATTTCAGTGTAAGTAAGGGAGGTTCTGCTACGAGGGGGTTGGTGGTGTGCTTGTTAAATCGTCGATGGTCAGCAGGCTGACGAGCGTGAGCCCCTCAGCTTCAACCTTGCGCCGCCCATCCTGCTCCTTCCGATCTACGATCACCAGGGCATGCGTTACAGTGAGGCTGGCGCCCCTGGCAGCTGCAACAGCCTTGAGAAGCGAGCCCCCGCTTGTGAGGACATCGTCCACGATCACAGCGCGGTCCCCTGGCTGAAACGATCCTTCGATAAGTTTTCCGAGCCCATGATCCTTCGCCTGCTTCCGCACCACGAAGGTCCGCCAGGTTCGTGGCGGCTGGGCCACAAACGCAAAATCCGAGATGCTCGTGGCAATGGAAATCGCTCCGATTTCCAATCCGCCAAGACAGTCGAGTTCGACCAGCCGCAACGATTCGTACGCCAATTGGGCAACAAGGCGGCGCGATCCCGGATGGGCCATCAGAGACCGGCAATCGACGTAGAAAGGACTCTTCAATCCGGAAGCAAGTATGAACCCTTTAGTGGGGTCCCACTTGAACGATCGGGTCTCATGAAAAGCTTTCGCTAACTCAATTTTAAGGGGCAGCATCTTACTAACTCAATTATTCGGTCGCCCATTCTACACTCGGTGATGGCCTAAATAGAATCCC
>CAZGYZ010000125.1:0-6268 GCA_964530675.1 uncultured Nitrospira sp.
GGCAACTCACCGGCAGGCTGGAAGAACGACGTCTCATCAATCGGGACGCCTTGATAGAGACCTAGTAGATCGTCTTCTGATTCCAATCCAAGATCCCTCAGAACTTCTAACGAAGGTTCCTCTTCAACGACAATAGACACCTCATCCGCCAGCGCGGCAAAACGTGGCGGCAGTTCAGCAAGCGCCTCTTGGATCCACCTGTCGAATTCTTCCGATGAGATAATCATGGGATGTTCATCTGGTCTGTCTGGTCTATCTCGTCTGTTCGGTCTGTCTTGTTTATTTCGTTGAACCAAACTAACCAGATAGACCAGACAGACCAAATAACATCTTGTTACACATCGATTGCGACACCCGGTCGCAAGAAAATAAACTGAAATGAGAGAGACGGCAATCCTAACGCACTTGCGACTGCTCGTGAATAGATCTCAGCTTGGGGTCGATAGCGATCTGCTCGGGCCTGTGCATCTTCAGCCGCCACATCGTCCGTCTTATAGTCGGCAATCCAGATCCGATCGTCAAGCCGGTAAATCAGGTCGATCACCCCTTCCATTATCTGCTCCTCCCCCAAGGGCATGACGAACGGGACTTCTCGTCCCAGCACCGTCGCACGCTGCAGTCTTTTGTACGGCTCAGAGGAAAGGAAGTTCCCAAAGAGAACAGCGAGATCCCCTGCGACATCAGCCATCAAATGATCCTGTGCCACATAGTGTCGGCAGGCCTGCTCGATAACAGTGCCGATCTCAGCGCGAGGCTTGGCGAAGTCCCATTGTTCGAGTACCGCATGGGCACAGACTCCCACCAGCCGAGCCAGATCGGGGTCACGGCCTGTCACAGTTCGGGGGAAAACGGCATCGGGTCTGCCTCCTGCCAGACGAGAAGGAATCACTCGTCGCGATGTTATACGGCGCTTCTCCCATTCAAGCTTCCTGGCCTGGCGGCGAATGAGGATGGGACCAAGGGGCGGTTTAGGAGCCATGGTGGAGAGAGACTTTTGACTGCGCCGCCTCGCTCCCTTCGTGGCCGGCGTCATGACACGCGTGAGCCGACTCGTTCCGATACAGATTTGATCAGCCGCCGAAGGGCTCCCCTCGTCAACAATTGTTTCTCCAAGCAGCGAGAGAACCGTGTCCTGTCCCGGCTTCGCGGTCAGCCCGCCTGATAGGACCAATAGATCGCGCGCCCTTGTCATGCCGACATACAGAAGCCGCCGCTGTTCCGCTTCTTCACGCGCTGCCATCTTCATCTCCACCAGCACGGCTCCGAGATTCGAGCGGCTCCCCAGCCGTAGACTATAACAGCGGCTTGACCAATCATGATGGATGGATGGCCCTTTGTAAGAATTCTTTGCCCCCTGGTGCAGACCGGGAAGAATGACCACAGGAAACTCCAATCCCTTGGCCTTATGGATGGTCAACACGCGGATTGCCCCCAGTGATTCCTCAGCCAGGGCACTTTCCGCCTCAACCGGTTGCTCCGATACTCTGGTCATCATTAAGTCAACGAACCCGGTCAAGGTGAGATGGGGACGATCGGCTAATGCTTCGGCCATCTCCCGGATCTTCCGCAGATTGGCCACACCTTGCTCGCCATGGAGGGACGCCGCAGCTAATTCCAAAATAGGTAATCTATCGTAGATGAGATCGATGGCGTCAGGCACAGGCCGCAAAGGGGCGAGCCGATGCAGCTCGGCCAAATGCTCATAGAGCCGCCGTACCGTTTCTGCCTGCGGATGATTCCAGGCAGATAGCCGTTCCCGTTGCTGGTAGTCGAACCCCTCTCTTTGCTGAAGGGCCAACAGATCCCGATCCGTCATGCCGCCGAGGGGTGAGCGTAAGATTCCGACCAGGGCAATCCTGTCGTACGGATTGTCGATGACACGGAGAAGGTTGACCACATCGATGACTTCCTGCCGCCGATAAAAATGCTTTTCTCCATCCGTGATATAGGCGATGTCGTAGCGGCGAAGGGCATCGAGATAGACCTCGGTCTGGGTCAACTTTCTGAAAATCAGTGCAATGTGTCCCGGTTGGAGCGGGCTTTTGTGCCGGTCACGATCCATGACCGTCGTCCCTGGGAGAAGCTCTTCCTTCAGCCAACGTGCCAGCGCTTCCGCCTCTTCCCTGGTTGCAGCCTGAACATCGAACTCCTCGTCGCCCTCTCTCGCGGTCACAAGACGAAGCTGCACACCGGAAACTGAGACCTCAGGCTTTCGTTGTGGCCTGACTGCCAGCGGTTCATTGGCCGGCTGAATGTGTTCTGCCTGTTGAAAGAGCCGGTCAAAGACATTGTTCACGACGTCGAGCACGGCCCCGTCGCTGCGAAAATTCGTCACGAGGGAATAGACCCGTCCCCCGGCAGCTCGAATTTTCTCCACCACTCGCTCGAAGGCTTCGATATCGGCTCGGCGAAAGGCATAGATCGATTGCTTCGGATCTCCCACAATAAATAATTTACCCGGCTCTAAGTCTACGTCCTGCCATGAGGTCTGATGGCTGTCCGCCCGTTCACCAAGGTAAAGAATGATCTCGTACTGGACCGGGTCTGTGTCCTGAAACTCATCGACCAAAATTGCCCGATAGGTTTGTTTGATCCTGGCACGGACAGCCGGATGATCGCGTAAGAGGGTTTTAGCCCGTGCCAGCAATCCATCGAAGGCAATCCACCCGGAAGTACGAAAGCCATGCTGGACCTGATCGAGGAAGGGTCTCACGAGTGTCACTACTTCTTGAAAGTAGGACTGGTCAACTATGAGTAGTTGTTGGGCCAGCCCGATGATGGAGGCCGCCTCCTGAAATGCAGTCTCATCCCATCCTGCAGGCGCCTTTCCCAGATCCTTCTCCAAAGTTGCCCGTTCATCCTCTGTGAGATGAATGAGCCCCGGTACTCCCTGCTCCAACAGGAGTGTCATCGATTGCACTGCGGCCGCGAGCATCTGTTCTGCCTTACGCCGTTTGGGTCGATCCTGCACGGCAAGGAGAGCAGCGGCTCGCCCATGCATGGCAACGATCCAGTCTCGCAATGGGCCCTCAAGAGAAAGGGATCGGCACTGGCGTTCCAGCTCATGGAGATCTACAAAATCCCCGGCGAGAGCCTCGGTAAACTGCCGAAGATCGTCGAGAGTGATCCCGGCCAGGACTCGACGCCAACGGTCATGCTGTGATCCGGCTGATCCGAGATCGTCGTCCAACCAACGATCCCAAGATAAATCAAACAATTCCTTAAAATTTGATCCGTCATCCTCTTGAAATAATGGATCAATCTCTGACTCCACTGGATGGAGCCGCAAGAGATGTGCGGCAAAACTATGCAGGGTGCCGATCTGGGCTTTTTCAATCTGCTCAAGCGCAGTTCTGGCCCGTTCGCCGACCTGTTCAGCGGAGAGATGATAGCGAGTCCGGAAAATGGAGATGAGATCATCGGTCTGCTCTGTCAAACGAAGGAGCTGCTCGCGCAGCCGCTTCTTCATTTCAGTCGCAGCCTTGTTGGTGAAGGTCAGGGCCACAATTTCCGTGATGGCCAAGGGGCTGGGTTCTCTCAGAAGAAGGTTGAGGATGCGATTGACAAGAATCGTGGTCTTGCCGGTCCCGGCTCCTGCCATCACCACGACATTACGGTCCCAGGTTGTCTCTGCCAGGAGACGACCCTGGGAGTCCGAGAGTGTCAGGAGATCACTCATCGCTTACCTTCTGCTTTCTCAACTTGCGCAAGTCACGGGCCTGAGATGATTGGTGCGAACGCCACCCAACCATATCGTCGTGGCGGCGGCAGGCACCGGAAAATTCGCAGTAGTCGCAATAGCCATCAGGAAGAATAAAAAACTCTCTCCTCGCGATGCCTTCAACTAATGCAGAGAGCGTCTGCCGGATCATGTCCCCGGTATGGCCGGTCCAGAGGCCAGCGTCGAACGTTGAACGAGAGACAGGCTGCTTCCACTGTGGGGCCAGAAAGAGCAATTGAACATCGGTTACTGCGGGAAGCGAAGGTAGAGTCATGCGAGCATAGAGCGGCGGCTGCAGTCGCAATCCGCGAACGGCCGACAAGGCCAGATTGCGGTCCACGGCGCTGATGTCATTACCCTGCTTAAACTTATAGTCCACAATACGGAGCGCCGGTGGATCACTTCGGTAATCGACACGGTCCAGAGTGCCATGAATCTTCAAGAAGCCGGACAACGAATCAGATTCCAGTGGGACAACGCCCTGGACAGACGCTTCAAAGGCGACAGGACGGAATCCGGTTGCGAGATACTCCACCTGGTCCGACGAGACAGCAGCAGACACCAATTCAGTCACCTGTTCACGCGCCAGCGTCCAGAGCAGGGCATGCCCTGTCCCCTGACTTGCCGCATGGGTGGCAAAGGTCTCGGTCACTGCCTCTTGGACAGTAGATCGCACCATAGCCTCGGCCAGCGAGCTATCAAGCCATTGAAGCAACACCAACCGTTCATAGCTCAATCGAAGCGATGCATGAATAAGAGTTCCGATCGTTAAGGGAGGCAGATGGTCCTGCTGAAGCCGCCGTACCGGCTCCAATCGAAGAACTTTTTCCGCGAAGTACTGAAAGGGACAGGTCGCATACCGTTCCAATGCTGTCGGTGAGAAACTCCGATCGGTGACAGCCGGTGACTCAGACGCCTGTATGCCGATCATGCCGTCGAAGGGGCCCAGCTCAGGAGATTCTCGTTCAATAGTTTCCAGCGTTACGAGCCCCTGTTCAAAGAGGGGCCGGTCTCGCCCTATTGCATCGAGCACCGGGAGCGCATCATGTCCCTGCAACAGGCAACCCAAGGCCAACTCCTCGGCAGGTAACCGGTCTTGAATTGAGGGCTGTTTGCTGATTCGTTGAGTCAGCCGTCGCGAGATTGTCTCTTCCGGCTTTCCGACGAATCGTGGATCGCACATCGCGATAGCGACAAAACCAGACGGCGCCATGACCCGCCCTGTTTCGTCTGCTCGTTGGTACGAAAGATACAGCCGATTGGTTGCCGACCGGCTGAGGAGCTCAAACAAGAGCCGCTCTTCTTCATGTCCCGCTAATTTTTCATCAATCTTGTAGCCCAGGGTCGATTCCAGCACGGTTCGCTGCCGGTCACGAAGAAAGGGGTCTTCCCGCACGTATCGTGGGAAAACCTTTTCGTTCATGCCAAGCACAAAGACTGTGCGAAATGTCCTCCCTCGAGCCGTCATGACATCCAACACCTGAACACCCTGGTGCCGTCCCTCTTCGATGGGGATGCTTGTTTCATCCAAAACCCGCTGAAATAATTGGACCCACTCCTCCCAAGAGAGATCTCCTCCGAGCGGGTCCAATTCAAGAATTCGGTCCAGAGCAGATCGGATCAGCAAGCCAACCTCAGTGAGAGTTGTCGGCTCGGAAGGCTCGGCTGATGTTCCGTCGAACAGGTCCGGTACGTGAATATGGGATTTCACCAGGGCAAGAAATACATCGGTCAGGGTTCCAATCGATCCTTGGGCTGGAAGAGCCCGGCAGTCATGGATCAGTTGCGAGACGATTTCCCACAAGTATGTGAGCTGAATCGCCTCGAATGATCCGACCGTTGTCACATCGTCTTCGTCAGATCCTGCCTCTGCATCGTGTAGAATCGACAAACTGGCAGGGGATCCCAAACGCTTCCATTCCACCTCCCCCTTCGTAATACCCAAGGTGTAGACCATAGAACGCCAGATATCGGGCCGGAGATTCATGCTGGAGGAGTCAGCGCCCAGTGAGGGACGATAAAAGGGAGATGTAATCACATCCAGCATGGCCGCGCGATCGAAGTCGTTCAATGGGAGCGATGCCAGGCGCAAGAGAGCTTTGACCAATGGTTCGCGTGCCAGCGGCTTCCCGGCCGTTGACGTGAAGGGCACCAGATGACGATCAAACACCGACTGGAGCCGAGCCTGATAGGGCTCCAGCGTACGAGCCACCACTCCGATCTCATCGAAACGATAGCCGTTCACCTCGGTCAAGGTCAGGATTTCACGACAGACCGTCGCCAATTCCTCCTCAACCCCGATCACGTTTGTCACGGAGAGTTCGACCAGTTCCGATGTTGCGGTTCGTTCCCCTTCTCCACTCCAATCCTCATGACTGTCTGCCAGAGGAAGAAGATGGCGCTCAAAAAATTGGCGGGCAAAGCGAAAGGCCTGGCGGTCTTGCAATGGGAAATACAACGTGGTCGGCACCGCGTGCGTGACCGATTGGAAAAATGACAGCTGGACCTGCGAGAGATCATAGAAGCCATAGTAGAACAGGCGTTGCA
>CAZGYZ010000126.1:0-6252 GCA_964530675.1 uncultured Nitrospira sp.
AGGCGATCTGCCTCGACCGGCCCACAGGATCCTGCCTGGTATTCAGGCAACCACCGCAACCCTTGCCGCTGCCATCCTTCCAGAATCTTGGTGATCCAGGCCCAGGAGGCTTCAACGGCGTCGCGCCGCATGAACCGGGAGGCATCGCCGGCCATCACGTCCAGGAGCAACCGCTCATAGGCTTCCGGCGATGGACGGCCGAAGACGTCGCTGTATTGAAAATCCATTTCCACCGGGTGTGTCTGTGCGCGTGTGCCCGGCACGCGCGAGACGATGCGGAGAGAGAGGCCTTCCTCAGGCTGGATGCGCAGCGCCAACACATTCGGCGGTTGTGGCTGCTGTGCGTTGGCATTGAATAGAATATGCGGAATGTCCTTGAATTGTACCGCGATCTCGCTGGCGCGATGCGGGAGCGCTTTTCCGGTGCGCAGATAGAAGGGCACGCCGTCCCAGCGCCAGTTTTCCACGAAGCATTTGAGCGCGACATAGGTTTCCGTCTTGGAGTCAGGGTGAATCCCGTTCTCACGACGATAGCCAGGGATGGGCTTGCCATGGGCCTTGCCCTCACTGTATTGGGCACGGACGGTGACGTGCTCGACATCCTGATCGGTGATGGGCCTAAGGCAGCGGAGGACTTCCATCTTGGCGTTGCGCACCACATCGGGATCGAGGGAGTAGGGGGGCTCCATCGCCACCAAGCAGAGCAGTTGCAGCATGTGGTTCTGTACCATGTCGCGCAACGCACCGGCTTCTTCGTAGTAGCTGGCCCTGCTCCCGACACCTTCTGCTTCGCTCACCGTGATCTGCACATGATCGATGTACTTGTGGTTCCAAATCGGCTCGAAGATGCTGTTGGCGAATCGGACGACCATCAGATTTTGAACCGTTTCTTTCCCCAGATAGTGATCGATACGGAATATTTGTGATTCCTCGAATACGCGCCCTGTTACGCCGTTGATTGCCTGGGCGGAGGCCAGATCGCGGCCGACCGGCTTCTCGACGATGATGCGGGCATAGGGCGTATGAGCCCCCTGTTTCGCCGCCAATCCGGCTTGCTCAAGCCCTTCGCATACAGACGCAAATGAACTGGGAGGGATGCTCAGATAGAAAATCCGGTTGCCGGGCAATTGGAGATTTCGCTCAATTTCTTCTGTTCGAGACTTCAGTCTGGCATAGGTGTTCGGGTCGTCGTTTCCTCCCGATACATAAAAAAGACGTTGCGCGAAGTCCTTCCACTTGTCTTCTGCCAAGGCTTGCCGAGAATGTGTCATGACGCCGTCACGAAGCGTGGCGCGGAACTCCTCGTCCGTCATCGACGTACGGCCCAACCCAATCACTGCATAGTTCGGGGGAAGGAGTCCATCGAGGAGTAAATTGTAGAGGGCAGGAATGAGCCGTCGACGTGCCAGATCGCCTGAACCTCCGAAGATGACGAGGGTACAGGGCTCGACCGGGGGAATCGTTTCCTGTGATGGGCTGATATCGATACGTGGGCTATTGAGTGGCATAAGACTCCGGCGTTACCGGCGAACTGCGTGGCCGCCGAAGGCATTTCTCAATGCAGCCAGCATCTTTTCCGCAAAGGACTCGCTTTGCCGCGACCGGAATCGAGTGAATAATGCCGTTGTGAGCGTCGGGACCGGCACATCCTTTTCAATGGCATCGGCGATCATCCAGCGACCCTCGCCGGAATCCTGCACATAGCCCTTCAACTGTTCCAGCCGTGGATCCTCTTTCAAGGCGCCGGCCGCCAATTCTAAGAGCCAGGACCGGACAACGCTGCCGTGCATCCAGAGGTCTGCGATCTTAGCGAGGTTGAGGTTGTAGTCGCTCTTCGCCATCAGCTCGAAACCTTCCGCATACCCCTGCATCATGCTGTACTCGATTCCATTATGCACCATTTTCACGTAATGTCCGGCGCCGACTCCACCGACGTGAGACCAGCCCTGCTCAGGCGCCAGCGTGGTGAAGATCGGCGCGAGGTGTTTCACCGGCGCCTCGTCGCCACCGACCATCAGGCAGTAACCGATCTTCAATCCCCAGATGCCGCCGCTGGTGCCGGCATCGACATAGTGAATCTGTTTCTTCTTGAGATCCCCGGCCCTTCGGACATCGTCATGAAATCTAGTATTGCCGCCATCGATTACTGTGTCGCCTGGTTGGAGCAATGCCGCGACGGTTTGAACGGTCTCCTCAGTCGGTGCTCCGGATGGGACCATGACCCAGACCGCGCGCGGGGCCTTCAGTTGGCCGACAAGGTCAGCGAGCGAGGAGGCCGCGATGCAACCGACGCCTTCGGCCTGCTTGATCAAGTCGGCTGATCGATCATAGACCACCACTCGGTGCCGATCACGTTGCAAGCGGGTGACCATGTTCATTCCCATTTTTCCAAGACCGATAAAGCCGATTTCCATAGTGACTCCTTCTAGTAGGATGCTCAAAAAAGTCTGCCAATGCGGAACAGGTCAAGGTTCAGGCTAAGGACGAACCCATGCGACCGCAATCTGATGATCGACCCAGGAACCCTGTCAGTCAATTCTGGCAGGGTTCGGTACGTCCTTGAAGAGAGTATCGGCTAGATCGCGGCCAAAGTTGAGCCGCTCCGGTAAAGTGGCCGCAGTCAGGAATCGAGCTGCCAGGTCAGCGAGCCCCGCATCGCGGGAGGCGATGAACTTTAGCACGTCAGTCGGCGCAGTGATCCAGAATCCCCGTAGCCGAAAGAACGCGGTGACGGCATCATCGAAAAATATCGCCAACAGATACTGTGCGGTTGCCGGCTTGTCGGCCAGATCCCGCGCTTTTCCCAGCCAATGGAAGCATTCAGCCTTCATTCGAATCTGTTCATTGATACTGACAGGGGGCGGCCCCTGTCGGAACCGTTGGTGGGCGCGTTCGATGATCTTGGCGCCGATATTCTCGTGATCGAAGAGGATGCGGGCTTTCCGTAAGAGAGATGGAAGGCGCGGCGAGTGGGGGAGATCCTCCTCAAGTTCTTGGTGCCCACGATAGCGGATGTCGGCCAGGCGATCGGCGACACGGACGATTTCGTGGCCGTCGGCCTGTCCTTTCACGAGCGCAATGAGATCGATGTCGCTGTGAGTCGTGATGGCGCGCCGAACGCTGGACCCTACGAGAATCACGCTGACGAGGTCGCCCCCACGGCGGCCACGGACGTGGCGTAAGGCTATCGTAACAAGTTCTTCAAACCCAGGTTCCTCGATCGGGTCCGGTTGTTCCGGTGGTTCCGGCATCGCCAGGAGTTCTGCCTTTAATTCTTCTGATGAGGGAATAGGGTGTGTGGCGGGGCTATTCATCTTTAGGCTTTCTGTATGAGCTGAATATGTTTCGGGAGCGATCCCAGCCAATCCTCGAACGGTAGTTCCGCATCGACAATGATTTCCAACTTGCCATTGGGCAATCGCCGGACGACACCGGGACTTTCTGGAGACAACGGGATTTCGACCCACTCGCGGTTCAGCCCGAGTGCGTCGGTGATCTCAAGAATTCGGCTGATGTGTTTGAACGACACAACTTCTAACGGCATTGGCGATCCATCATGAGGCATTCTAGATTTCAGTGGGAGAGGTGTCAATGAGCAGATGGATGATTGACGCGAGGCGAGCGAGACCGGTGCGATACGAAGTTCGAAGTTCCGGGTTCGAAGTTCCGAAAACCTCGAATTTCGGACCTCGAACCGTCATAAATCATGCGGATTAATCTACCAATACACGGGCAAAGATCTCGCAGGCTTCATCGGTCATGGCGCTGGAGATATCCATGTGGGTGACGGCACGAAAGCTGACGCCGCCGATGGCATTGATCAAGAGCCCCTCCTGCTTCAAGGCGGCGACGATCGTTGCTGGATTGTGGCGATGGCCGATCACATCGAAGATGACGATGTTCGTCTCGACGTCTTGAGCATTGACCCTGACCGTCGGGATCTGTTGCAGTCGGCGCGCCAGGCGCTTGGCGTGGTCATGGTCATCTTTCAATCGTTCGATATGGTGTTCAAGTGCATAAATGCCGGCGGCGGCGAGAATGCCGGACTGTCGCATCGCACCGCCATACATACGGCGCACCCGCTTAGCCTTATCGAGGAGGGCCAGATCGTTCATCATGAGGAGGGATCCGGCCGGCGCCCCCAGTCCTTTCGAGAGACATACTGACAAAGTATCAAAGTGCTGAGCATAGGAGGCCGGTGGCAGGGTGGTGGCAACGACGGCATTGAACAGCCTTGCTCCATCCAAATGCATGGGGATGCCATGGGTGGCAGCCACCGAGCGTATCCGTTCAATCGTCGCTAGCGGATAAATCGTTCCGCCGCCGCTATTATGCGTGTTCTCCAGACAGATCAGCCCCGTTTGTACCGTGTTCGGTTCTTTGGGGCGGATTGCCGCCTCAACCTGATCAGGTGAAATGAGGCCTCGATTCCCCGTGACCCAATGGAGTTGGACACCTGCCAGCGCCCCGGCGGCGCCCTGTTCGTACCGGACGATGTGCGCAGTGCTTTCGACGATCACTTCTTGGCCCGGTTGTGTGTGGAGGCGAATGGCGAGTTGATTACCCATCGTGCCGGACGGAACGAAGAGTGCGGCCTTTTTCCCGAACATCGCTGCCATCATTTCCTGGAGGCGGTTCACGGTGGGGTCTTCACCGTAGACATCGTCCCCCACTTCCGCACGTGCCATCGCTTTCCGCATGGCATCAGAGGGCTTTGTGACTGTGTCGCTGCGTAAGTCGATCATCAAGTCTCCGTGAGAATGCCATAAGATCGTGGGCCGCGGCATTCTAGCAAATTTTCTCCTTGCGCGGGAGAGCCGGGCACGGCAGGATGCTGTTCGTATGGTGTGGCTTCGAGACGTGCTCCCGTCGGTGACCGATGCAGAACCGGACGAAGCCGTTCCGGTGGGCTGGGCGTTCCTCTATTTTTTCTGTCTCCTTTGCGGCTACTACATTCTGCGTCCCGTTCGCGATGAGATGGCCATCGAGGGTGGGGTGCAGCACCTGCCCTGGATGATGACCGCCACGTTCGTGACGCTCCTGCTCGTGACGCCGCTCTTCGGGTGGCTTTCGACCCGAGCGCCGCGGTATCGATTATTGCTGATAGTCTATACATTTTTCGGCGCCAATTTACTCCTGTTCTTTGTGGCGATGATGGGCCACCTGTCTCCGCAATGGACTGCCCGCGCGTTCTTTGTCTGGTTGTCCGTGTTCAATCTGTTCGTCGTGTCGGTGTTTTGGAGCGTCATGGTTGATCTGTTCACACCGGCGCAGGGCGCTCGACTCTTCGGTGTGATTGCCGCCGGTGGCAGTATCGGAGCGATGGTCGGCCCGCTGCTCACCACCGGCTTGACCTATCTCGTTCCGATTCCTGTGCTGCTGCTCATCTCGGTAGGCTTTCTCGTTGCCTGCGGGTTCTGTCTGCATCGGCTGGATCGCTGGGCCAAGGCGCAACCGGCTCGACAGGGCAGCGGGCAGGATGAACCAATCGGCGGCAGCATCTGGGCGGGGGTGAGGTCCGCACTCTCATCACCCTATCTCCTTGGGATCTGCCTCTATCTGTTCTTCCTCACGACGACCGCGACATTCTTGTATCTGGAGCAAATGAGGCTGGTCAGCGAACAAATTCCCTCTCCGGAAGGGCGCACTCGCCTGTTTTCCCTCATCGATCTGGTTGTCAACGTGCTGACGTTTCTGATGCAGGTGACGGTGACCGGCCGCGTGATCAGCCGGTTCGGGCTGGCATCGGCGCTCGTCGTTCTGCCCGTTGCGAGTGCCATTGGGTTTGGCGTGATCGGCATTATGCCCTTCCTGGTCGTCTTCGTGCTCTTTACCATTGTGCGGCGAGTTGGTGAATATGCGCTCGCGAAACCGGCTCGCGAGGTTCTTTTCACGGTGATGAGCCGGGAAGAGAAATACAAGGCCAAGAATTTTATCGACACCGCAGTTTCGCGTGGGGGCGATGCTGCGACCGGGTGGATTGTAAGCGGGGTGAAAGTATTGGGCGTGACGGCAGGGCAGATGGCATGGATTCTGATCCCGCTATCGTTGCTCTGGGGATGGGTGGGGTGGTTCCTGGCCCGGCAGGAAGAGAAGTTGAGGGGAGGGTGAAGAGGGAGCGGCCAGGTGCCCTCCTTGCTCGCAGAACAGAGGAGGGGATGGAGCCTGATGATCTTCTGTGCTCGCGCAACGCGCTCGGGCTCGTCTGTCTGGTTGGCCGGTCTTTCTGGTCTGTCTGGTTCTTCTGGATGA
>CAZGYZ010000127.1:0-6004 GCA_964530675.1 uncultured Nitrospira sp.
TGCTCTTTATTCTTTCCAATTCCACCGAAAATAATCTTCTCACCTTCATCGGCAAGTTGCTGGGCAGACATAGAAGCAAAATCCAATTTCACTTCTGCAGGAGGAAATCCACCTTCGACCTGCGGCAGCCAATTCCCATACCCTGAAAGACCGGCAGCAACGAAAAACATGAATCCACCGATCTTGAACAACGCGGCGTGATTAGGGAAATAGATACCCATCATGAAGCAGGTCGCAGTGATGAGAACTAAAGAAACCGGGAGCATCCGGTTCGCTTCATAGAAGCTCCCCTCATAGTGCGCAATCGCCAGCATCAGCAAACAAGCGCTAATTGTGCCGATAAAGACCTTGAACAATGCACGCTTCTTTGCAGCGCCATCTTTGACGGATACTAAGGAATAGACGAAGAGACAGGCGAGAAGCGCGAATAGCGGCCACCCTATCGATAGAGCTTCCTTTACTAGTTCGCCCACGGATGTAACCTCCTGAAGTCCTGGTAGGAGGGAGGCATACTTTTCATGCCTCCACTCCCCCATCCAAGATTCTTAAAGATGATTAGTGGCCCCCTGCCGGCTGTGGTGCGGCACCCGGAACCCCTGCTTTCGCTTCAACAGGCGCTTTCTTCAGCCCGAGGCTTCCCAGCCAGAAGACGAATAGAATACTCACCCAGAAGAACAGCACATTGAATGAAATCATATTCGCCGCGAAACCCACCGTATGCGTATAGGCCCAGGGCGAGTTATCGCGCATGATTTCATTTACATGCCAGAATAATCGAACCGAAGAACGGATGTATCCCATCAGGCCCATCATCCAGGTAAAGGCTGTTGCAAGCATGATCAACGCATATTGCGACCTGACCGATATCTTGCCCCACTCAATGGCCCCCATTTGCTTAGCGCCCTTCATCATGGCGGTGTTCAGCGCAAACATGAAGAAGAGGCAGGACAGCGTGGTGGCAACTTGAGGCACTGATAGACCCACCCGCACGTTTGCCGGAATGTAGTATCCATAAATCGCCAGCCATATGATGTTCACATAGGCGCATCCGAAGAAGACGCCCATAAAGATATTACCGAACTTCGACCATGATACAGTCGAGACTTTATTGCCTCGCATGTACCAGACGAAACTCAGAATCGTGGTAGTAATAATGACGTTAATACCGCCGTTTTTGGCGGACATGACACCATAGTTTCCTAACACCGGATGTTGCTGACCTCCCATGGCCTTGAGCTCAGCCGGAGTCATGACGATCGTATGGGGGGTGATGAACACCAGATAGCCGCAGCAGAGAACGAAGACGAGATACTTAATGTACCGTTGATACTTCTCCGCACCGCGCATCCGGCCAAGCGCCTGCCAGAGATAATAGTTCGTGCTCAAGAAAAGAATGCCGATCATGGTGGCTTGAATAATGAAGAGCCAGGCCAGGAGGCCGCCCATGAGTGTAATCCCCATCTGCTGGCGATAGGCGTACACCTCACGCATCAGCCAGTAGCCGGCGAATGGCAAGGGAATCAAGAAGGCCACGCCGAGCGCCATGGCGATGTAACCCATCCAATCGTAGTGCGCGCGATCCTCATCTGTTTTGGAGGCCAAGAACTTGTACGCCGCGTAGGCCGCCACGACACCGCCGCCGAACGCCATGTTACCCAAAATGCGATGCAGGTTGAGCGGGTTCCAGAGGGCGGTATGAATGACGTGCCAGATGTTCCCCAGATACCGGCCCTGCTCATCGACGCCGGCCGGAGACATCATGAAGCCGATCCAGGAATTCGCCAGGAACATCAGCAACGTACCGATCACGTTCAGGATCACGGACATGCTCAAGTGAATCCACTTGAGGAACCCTTCCTTCATCTTGTCCCAACCGTAGTAATAGATGTAGAGGGTTCCGCTCTCCGCCACAAACATCAAGGCGTAGATATGCATCACCGGGCGGAAGATACCGGATAAATAACCGAAAAATGCCGGATAGAGCGTCAGGAAGGTAAAGATCAGAATACCGCCTAGGATAGCAGTCAATGAATAGGCCGTGAGACTGATCTTGATAAAGTCATAGGCGAGCTGGTCATACCGCTTGGCCATCGCCTTGTCCTTCGTCACGACTCCCATAAACTCGATGACCATACAGAAGATCGGAACTGCGAGCACGAAACTTCCGTAGTAGAGGTGCTGCTGGTTTGCGAACCAGAGCAACACACGGCTCTCGAAGTTGTATCGTGGATAGTCCCGAGGACCATCGACGGTCTTTGGAGCAGGGGCGCCGACGACGATACCCTCCGTCTTATAATAGACATCTCGCCCCTTTTCGACTTTCGCCTCACCCTCCTTCTTCACTGCGTCAGGCGCATCGGCGCCCATGGCCAGTGACGGAAGCGATACGGCGATGGGGAGCAGGAGAAGGCCAACCATCGCGCAAAGCGCCATGATTGAAAATAACTTCTTCCCGGCTACACGTCCCATGAAATACCTCCTTGATGCATCCTAAAAAGACTTATCGCAATTCCCTACAAGCTCGACTCAGTACAGAATGCACTCCTGGGCCTACTTCCGGAATAAATACCAGAAATCCAGTCCCTGCGAATCCATCAAAAAGTGATCAACCGCCGTAAAATACGCGATGCAGACGACCAACGATACCAGCACATACACGATTGTCATGCCCATCGCACTCCCCCTTCTTCAGAACTTCACAGACGTTGAAAAATCCCAGCGCCGAGTGGCCCCGCTTTAGCAGGGGCACTGAATTCCAGCGAACCAATAAAAAAACCACAGACCCAACGCACAGGTGATGTAGAAAATCATCTTGCCGATTCGGACTTTTATCTCGCTATCCGGTGTTGCCGTAGCCATTACGTCTCCTTCTCTCCTGATGCAAACGAAAAGTCCCGAATCAGCTCAGCGACTTTCTTGACACACAGATACCCGTGTGTTATTCAAAAATCCTTACCGCACACGAAAAATCAGAGGAAATTCGATGAAAAGAAAATCAAAAGTGTTCGACATTATAGTTTTGGTCGGAATGGTTGTCAATATACTTTTGGCTGTCTTTCTCATTCTCTATTACTTTGATTTCTTGTAAGTTTCCATGGCCTTTTTATTCAGTTTCTCCCTGGCTTTTCACCGGAAACCGCACAGCGAAACCCGATCGTCTCATCGCGAAAGTCCGCGACCATCTTGCTCCTGCTGGTGATGCGAATATCGGCTCCCGTGGTCGCATACCCACCCCCGCGAAGCACCCGATACACTCCGTGATCTGGGCTCGGCGGGTTCTGTTCAGGGGCTTCCGTAAAATAGCGTTCCCCATACCAATCGGCCACCCATTCCATCACATTGCCCGCTCCATCCATGACGCCGTATGGGCTCTTATCGGTCTGAACTGTACCGACAACAGCGGAGACCTCATGACCATCCTGCACCCTGGCCCAATTCGCTCCGTTGGGCTGCTCCACATTACCCCATGGCCACAGACGGCCATCCGGTCCTCGCATGGCCTTTTCCCATTCTGCTTCAGTCGGAAGCCGCTTCCCTTTCCAATGGCAATAGGTCTCGGCATCCTCCCATGACACGTAGACCACCGGCTGATTGATGCTGAGCATCTTGCTCATGTTCTTGGCGTAGCGAGCAGGAGGACCGGACTTGCGATGTCCGGTCACATCGACAAATTGCTGATACTGATGATTCGTCACTTCGTAGCGATCAATGGCAAACGCATCCAGCAGCACCGTACGCTGCGGCCGTTCATCGAGCCCGCCTTCATTCGTCCCACGGATGAAGGGCCCAGCCGGGATCGAAACCATTTCTTCCTGGACCGGCTCTTCATGGGAAACCTGAGAGGGGTCGATCGTCGCCGTCGGGGTGGCATTTGTGGAATCAGTAGAAGAAGCTTCAAACGGGGTCAATTGGGTACCACGCAGGATTCCCATGATAGGAATCGCAGCAAAAGCGAGAATAACAAGAAGAAACAGAACCTTGAATTTGGTTTCGAGCATGTCGGTTATGGCGCAGCGGGACTGTCGCTCGCCTCCACACCATCGCTCGCACAGCGAAACCCGATCGTAATATCCGTTCGCCAGGCTTTCGCGGCAAATCGTTTGGACAGCCGGGCGTTATGCTCGGTTTCTCGCCACGACCCTCCGCGCACGACTTTCAAATCCGCACGTTCCGGCCCTTTCGGATCACGATAGGGCGCTTTTTGATAGTAATGTTCGTCGTACGAGTCTGCCACCCATTCCGCGACGTTCCCGGTCATGTCATGGACTCCGTAAGGGCTCCGGCCTGACTCGAAGGATCCGGGAGGCGCAAGGTACCGATATCCATCTTCACTTCCATCTAGATTGGCGTTCGCACGGCCAGTTTTCATGGTATCGCCCCACGCATATTTCCGTTTTCCCTCACCACGGCCGGCCTTTTCCCATTCCGCTTCCGTGGGAAGGCGCTTTCCCGCCCATTTACAATAGGCCGCCGCCTCGTCCCATGACATGCTCATCGCCGCAAACTCGGACTGCAGCAATTTGGACTGATCATCCTCAAACACCTCGATTTTCGGCAGCGGCCGCTTGGTCATCTTGGCGAACCGGGCATATTCCTCTTGCGACACTTCTTTCCTGTCGATATAGAACGCGCTTAAAAATACTTGCCGCTCCGGCACCTCGTCCGGGTCGCCGTCCTTGCTCCCCATGATGAACGGGCCTTCGGGAACCTGCACCATATCTCGCCCTTCATCGCCAATCTTCGTCTTATACATAGAATAATCCAGCGATGGCGTGCTGCTCGGCGCAGGTCGAGCCTCGGTCTTAATCGACGAGGCCAGCGCCTTCATCTGCTTCGACTTGTAAGACTCATAGACCAGCAAACTAATCATCAGGAGGAACGACCCAAAGACAAACGCGATCGCGCCGATGAGTACTCCCCTATTTTCCATCACGACTTTATGTTCCTCCGATTACAGCCTTCTTCTTTGCCGCCCGCATATCCAACAACATCGAAATCTGCACGCCGAGAAATCCACCCATGGCGGCGCCGGCCCCCGCGCCCACAGATATTCTCTCTGTGCCGGCAATGAGCCAGGCTAGCGCCCCACCCAAGAGCGTCCCCACCAAAATACTCGCCAAAAAACGCCGCCCACCCATAAACCCAATGACTCCGCCGAGCACCAACCCCGCCCCACTCGCCAGCGGCATGATACCGCCACCCATAATAATCCCGATGAGTGTCCCTACGGTTCCCATCACGGCCACGCCGAACAGGATATCCAACACCTTCCTTAAGGGAGCAGCGTGTTCCGTGTCGGACTTGGCCATGCTAGGAACGGTCCTTTTCTCCAGCAGGAGGCTCGAAACCCGTGGTTTGTCTGGTTCATCTGGTTTGTTTGGTTGATTTGGTTTATCTGGTTAGTTTCGTTCAACCAAAAACCAAACAAACAAGACAAACTAAAGCAACCAGCCGGTTTTCACGTTTCACGAAGGACGAGAGCAGCCTGCTAACGTCCTGCGCTTGCGACTATCGAGCCGAAATCGATTTCTACTCCGGACGCGGCGATGATCGATATGCCCCAAGCTTTGGCAGCCGGTTCATGTTTATGAATCCGTTTGAAATCTTCGTAGACGTTCACACGTTCTTCAAACCACTGACCGACCGCTTTCGTGCCGCTTTGCATCACGATCTCCGAACCGCTGAACATGCCGCCTTCGGTCAACGTACCCTCAGGCTTGGCCACACTCCAGACATACTTCGTAAACACAGGAATAAACATCAGGTCGGTATCCAGCGAGGCATAGATCGCCGCAATCGGCTCAGTGTCCGACGTCACCTTTTGCAGGCGCCAACGCCAGGTGAGGACCGGAAAGGCCTTCGGGTCCCAATCGATCTTCTTTTTCTTGATCCGCTGCCCCGCATCCCTCACCGCAAGAAAATTTACACCATTCTCTGTCTGAATCTTGTAGGCATCCCGCCCCTTGGACTGGCTTCGTTGATTCTCATGCTCCCAATTCAATGG
>CAZGYZ010000128.1:0-6003 GCA_964530675.1 uncultured Nitrospira sp.
CGCGAGGGCGGCAAGACCGTCGGCTCCGGTGTCGTCACCGAAATTCTGGCGTAATGATTGGCCGGATGGATAGAGGAATGAATGGTTAAGGTTGAACAAAGAATCAGGATTCGGTTACGCGGGTTCGATTACCGTGTGTTGGACCAGTCTGTGGCGGAAATCGTTGAGACTGTTCGCCGGAGCGGAGCGAAGATTGTCGGGCCAATTCCGCTTCCGACACGTATTGAGAAGTTTACAGTGCAGAGTGCCACTCATGCCGATAAGAAGGCTCGCGAGCAGTTCGAGATCAGGACGCATAAGCGTTTGATGGACATCATGGATGCAACTCCTGAAACTATGGATGCCCTGATGAAGTTGAATCTCGCTGCCGGGGTGGATGTCGAGATTAAGCTCTGATTGGTCCTAAGGGTAAACGACTGACAAGGAACGTTACGTATGACGAACGGGTTATTGGGTAAAAAACTGGGGATGACCCAGATATTTGACGAGACGCGGTTTACGCCTGTGACTGTCATCGAGGCAGGTCCTTGCCGCGTGGTCACGATCAAGACAAAAGAGCGCGATGGGTATGAAGCCGTCCAGTTATCTTTTGGCGAAGTGAAAGAGCGCAAGTTGTCCAAAGCCGAGCTGGGTCATTTGAAGAAGACGGAGGCTCCAGCCACGCGTGTACTCAGAGAGTTTCAAAAGGTTGGAGAGGTGGCGGTAGGGCAATCCATTAAAGTCGATATTTTTAAAAAGGGCGACTGGGTGGATGTCATCGGTATCTCGAAGGGAAAGGGATTTCAGGGGGTAGTGAAGCGGCATCATTATGCCGGCGGCCCTGAGTCTCACGGATCCATGTTCCATCGTCACCCCGGTTCGATGGGCGCAAGCTCGTATCCTTCTCGTGTCTGGAAAGGGAAGACGTTGCCAGGGCACATGGGAGCGAAGCGGATTACGGCACAGCGATTGAAAGTTGTTGAATCAAGGCCTGATGAGAACTTGCTGTTTGTTCGAGGGGCTATCCCTGGCGCGGCAAACGGACTGATCATGGTAAGAAAGTCGAAGAAGGGGTAGGCATGCCCACGGTTGATGTCGTTGATTTGAAGAAGCAGAAAGTCGGGTCCGTTGATCTTCCTGATGAAGTATTCGGCTGTAAGCCGCACACCGCGTTAGTCCATGAAGCGGTGGTGATGCAGCGTGCCTGTGAGCGTCAGGGGACGGCGTCGACGTTGCGGCGAGGAGAAGTGGCCGGTTCCGGGAAGAAGCCATGGAAGCAAAAGCATACCGGGCGCGCGCGGGCCGGGTCGATCCGTTCTCCTGTATGGCGTCATGGCGGGTCGGTCTTTGGGCCGAAGCCGCGTGATTACTCTTACAGCATGCCGAAAAAGAAGTACCGTGCAGCGCTTCAAAGCGCGTTGTCGGCAAAGTTAGCCGACGGACAAGTGGTGATTGTGTCGAATCTGTCATTGGATCAGCCGAAGACGAAACTGTTGGCTCAGGTGCTGACCAGTTTTGGTGCCGGGGCCTATGCCTTGATTGTGGCAGGCGCGGGGCATGCAGGATTGGCTCAAGCTGCAGGTAACCTCCCTAATGTGTGTGTGGTGGGGCCTGAAGGGTTGAACGTTTACGATATTGTTCGAGCTGAATTGATTCTGATTCCCGAGCGTGAGTTGTTGCGGGTGAAGGAGGTCTGGTCATGAAGGCGGGTCTCCATAGCATTCTGTTGCAGCCGTTGCTGACCGAAAAGATCACCGCGATGCGGGAAAACAACAACACGGTGGGTTTTCTGGTTCACCCAGATGCAAATCGTCTCCAGATCAAGCAAGCGGTCGAAACGTTGTTGAAGGTGAAGGTCGAGCGGGTGAACGTGATAAATGTTCTCGGGAAGGTCAAGCGTTTGGGGCGTTTCTCCGGTAAGCGATCGGACTGGAAAAAAGCTTTCGTGAAGCTCAAGCAGGGCGAAAAATTGGAGCTCTACGAAAGCGCATAGTTGGGTTTTACCTCGGGTTGATCCCGGGGCGCTGGAAGGACGACTGTAGTTATGGGAATCAGGGTATACAAGCCAAGAACGCCGGGACGTCGCGGAATGACCGCGGTGACCACCGAAGAACTGTCGAAGAAGAGGCCTGAGAAATCGCTCACGTCATTCCGTCGCAGTACCGGTGCGAGGAACAACGATGGCCGAACAACTGTACGGTTTCGCGGGGGCGGGCATAAGCGCCTCTATCGAAAAATCGATTTCCGTCGCGACAAGACCGGGATCCCGGGAACCATTGCCGCTCTTGAATACGATCCTAATCGGTCAGCCAGAATTGCTTTGGTGCACTATAAGGACGGCGAGAAACGATATATCCTGGCGCCGGTTGGCTTAAAAGTCGGTGATGTGGTTCAGTCCGGTATTGGATCGGAAGTTCGTACCGGGAACGCGCTGCCCTTGTCCAGTATGCCGTTGGGCACCACCATTCATAATATAGAGCTGAAGCCAGGAAAAGGCGGCCAGCTGATTCGTAGTGCGGGGGGCGCAGCGCAGGTGATGGGGCGTGATGGTGAGTATGTGCAGGTGCGGCTAAGATCCGGTGAAATGCGCAAAGTTCTTTCAACCTGCCTGGCAACCGTTGGACAGGTTGGGAATACGGATCACGAGAATATTAATGTCGGGAAGGCGGGCCGCAATCGGTGGCTGGGCCGGCGCCCCAATGTGCGCGGTGTCGTGATGAATCCGGTCGACCATCCGCATGGTGGCGGCGAAGGAAAGTCCGGACAGGGCAATCCCCATCCGGTCTCCCCGTGGGGTCTTCCGACAAAGGGTTATAAGACCCGGAACAATAAGGCGACGGACAAGTTCATTATTTCCCGCCGCAAGTAGGAGTACGCGATGCCGAGGTCAGTCAGTAAGGGCGCATTTGTTGACGACCATCTGCTCCAGAAAGTGGAGCGGATGAATCAGAATAAGGATCGTAAGATCATCAAGACCTGGTCGCGACGGTCTACGGTCATCCCCGATATGATCGGGCATACGTTCGCGGTGCATAACGGGAAGAAATTTATTCCAGTCTTTGTGACGGAAAATATGGTCGGGCACAAGTTGGGAGAGTTTGCTCCAACCAGGTTCTTTAAAGGGCATGGGCATGCCAGGACAGAGAAGTCGGTCGCCCTCAAGTAAGCGGCAGGCTTAGGTCTCGGTACACTCGATTTGGATAGGACGGTTATGGCTGAAGCACAAGCAGTTTTGCGTTTTGTACGTATCTCTCCGAGGAAAGCACGCCCTGTGATTGATTTGATTCGGGGGCAGCAAGTTCCAATGGCCTTGGCGTTGCTTCGAAACTTGCCACGCCAGGCGTCGAAGGTGGTGGAAAAGCTCTTGAGGTCTGCCGTAGCCAATGCGGAACAAAAAGAGATGGGCGACAGTGACTCGATGGTGGTGTCAAAGGCCTTTGTCGATTGTGGGCCGACCTTAAAACGCTTTCGGGCTCGGTCTCAGGGGCGTGCGAATGCCATCCAAAAGCGGATGAGTCACATTACTGTCGTCGTGTCAGTTGCGAGCATGAAAGAAAAGAAGTGATAGATGCGGTTAACGGAACTGGTTCATTTTCTGTTTGAGTGAGGCACAGCTAGTTATGGGGCATAAGACACATCCGATCGGGTACCGGCTAGGATACAACGTCAATTGGTCATCTCGGTGGTATGCCAGCAAAGATTATGCGAAGTTGCTCCATCAGGATATCAAGATCCGCAAGATGGTCAAGCAGCGTCTCTTTCATGCCGGTGTGGCCAAGGTTGAAATCGAGCGATCTGGAGATCAGACGCGGGTGATTATTCATACTGCGCGCCCCGGTATCATCATCGGCCGTAAGGGGGCTGAGGTCGATAAACTCAAGGCGGAGTTGGCGAAGAGCTACGGCGGCCAGGTCTATATTACGGTGAAGGAAATCAAAAAACCGGAACTGGATGCCCAGTTGGTGTGTGAAAATGTTGCGACCCAGTTGGAAAAGCGTGTGGCTTTCCGCCGGGCCATGAAGCGAAGTGTGCAGTCTGCACTCCGTCTTGGAGCCCAAGGCATCAAGATTATGGTTGGGGGGCGTCTTGGCGGGGCGGAGATCGCGCGATCAGAGTGGTACCGCGAAGGTCGTGTCCCTCTCCATACGCTTCGGGCGGATATCGACTACGGGTTTGCAGAAGCCCACACGACGATGGGGCAGATCGGGATCAAGACCTGGATCTATAAGGGCGAAGTTCTTCCCTTGCAGCCGCTCAACAAAGAGTCGGTATTTGACCGTAGGCTTGGGTAAGTGAAGGGGATATCGTGTTAGCACCAAAGAAAGTTAAGTTCCGTAAAATGATGAAGGGGCGTATGACTGGCAAGGCCTATCGTGGTAGCCAGATTACCCTCGGAGAGTTTGGGCTCAAGGCGCTTGAGCCGGGCTGGATCACCAGCCGGCAGATTGAGGCGGCGCGCATCGCGATCACTCGGTGTGTGAAACGTGGCGGCCAGGTGTGGACGAGAATTTTCCCTGATAAACCGATCACCAAGAAGCCGGCTGAGACTCGAATGGGTAAGGGTAAGGGCAACCCGGAATACTGGGTTGCCGTCGTCAAGCCTGGCCGTATCCTCTATGAGATGGATGGTGTGACGCTGGATGTCGCCAAGGAGGCGTTCCGCTTGGCCTCACATAAGCTGCCTATTGCTACGAAGTGTGTCATCCGCGGCGAGTTTTAGCGCTGATCGAACGGTACGGAAGAGTAAGGGGAACGCGTTCATGGATCTGAAAGAATTACGGCAACTTACGGGGCCTGAACTGGCTGAGAAAACACAGCAGCTCACGCAAGAGCTCTTCAATCTTCGTTTTCAGTTGGGAACTGGACGGTTGGAAAATCCGATGCAGCTGCGAAAGACGAAGCGATCAATTGCCAGGGTAAAAACGATTCAGCGCGAGCTCGCGCAGGCCGATCCAATCTCTACCGCGGCGAAAGGGGCTTGAGGATGGGAGAGTCAGTGAATAAGCGGCGTGAATGGGTCGGACGTGTGGTGAGCAATAAGATGAATAAGACGGTCGTCGTCGAGATTGAGCGGTCGGTTATTCACCCGCTCTATCGGAAGGTGCTTCGACGGGTCACGAAATTCAAGGCTCACGATGAAGAGAATGCCTGCAAGATCGGCGACCGCGTACGCATGGTCGAGACGCGGCCCATCAGTAAAGATAAGCATATGCGGGTTGTCGAGGTTGTGGAAAAGGGACGGCGTGGTGAGTAGGACAAGATCGTGCGGAGAGTAGAGGAAATACTGGGACTATGATTCAAAGTTATACATACATGGACGTGGCCGATAATTCCGGTGCCAAACAGGCCATGTGTTTTCATGTTCTTGGTGGAACCAGGCGCCGGTATGCTTCTCTTGGAGATATTGTCGTCGTGGCTGTCAAGGAGGCCATTCCTGCGGCAACGGTTAAGAAGGGCGATGTGAGTCGTGCCGTGGTCGTGAGGACGACTAAGGAAGTGCGTCGCGAAGATGGTTCCTACATCAAGTTCGATCGGAATGCCTGTGTATTGATCAATAAGGACGGTGATCCCGTTGGGACTCGTATCTTTGGGCCGATCGCGCGAGAGCTGCGCTGGAAAAAGTTCATGAAGATTATTTCTCTAGCTCCGGAAGTGCTATAGCGAAGGTGGGGACGGCGGGATGAATAAACAGGCATTGAAGAAGAGTCGGATTCGTAAGGGCGATGTGGTGGTCGTGATTGCCGGGCGTGATCGCGGCAAGTCCGGGAAAGTGCTTTCGATTGATCTTGGGGTGGGAAAGGTTGTGGTCGAAAAGTTGAACATGATCAAGCGCCATACCAAGCCCAATCAAAAAGTTAAACAAGGCGGCATTCTCGAACGGGAAGCGCCTCTTGCGGTCTCAAACGTGATGTATCTGTGTCCTGTGACGCGGAAGCCGACCCGGCTTGGTGTGCGAACGCTTGATGATAGCCGGCGGGTCCGGTTCAGTAAAAAATCGAACGACTCAGTCGAGTAGGAGTGAGG
>CAZGYZ010000129.1:0-1218 GCA_964530675.1 uncultured Nitrospira sp.
CTGAAGGCTAGGGGCACAGGCCGAAGGGGTTCAGGCTGAAGTGCTCGGAAATCCGGCCTTCAGTCTTCGGCCTAAAAGCCTTCAGCCTGAACCCCTTCAGCCTATCTACCTGAGTCGTTACCAGGTTTCAATCCGCTGCGCGGCTTGCACATCTATCGACGCGGCTTGCGCCGATTTTGGGCCTATGGTAGGGTACGGTCGCTGCATCTGGAGCGGGGGAAAGGCCTGTGGCCGCAGAACAAGAAGAAGGATTTGTCGTTCGGGATCGACGGGGCGGGGCTGGACAAGATCCTCCCTCCGCCGCTTCGCCTGCCGCGCCGGAAATACAACCCCACCAGCAGGCGGCGTCATCTGATCCACACCAGGGTTCGGGAATTCCCGTCACCTTTTCCTCCTTTGTCATTTCTCTTGGCAGCTCCTCACTGATGTTGATGGGAGAACAACTCGACCCCCAGCAACCGCCGATGCCGCCGAATCTGCCGCAAGCGAAAGACATTATCGACTTGCTCTCGGTCTTGGAAGAGAAGACCAAGGGCAATCTCACGACGGAAGAACAAGCGGTGCTGCGGGATATGCTCTACGCCCTTCGGATGAAGTACGTGAGTTTGGCTGCCAAATAGTAGTACCCCTGCCGCCTGTCGACTCCAGACGTGCCTGTGAATATTCTTTCTTCCATACGTCGTGACGCCGACAATCGGGGATACCGGATGTGAATGAGAACAAGAAGGACAGCAGCCCTCCTCCCGGGGCAAAGCCAGCGCCTGGTTCCGTGACCAGAATCGCACTGCCTCTTGCTGAGGCCGACCGATCGTCACGGCAATCCAGATCGACCACGGAGCCGGAACCTGGAAAGATGCATTTGCGTCCGGTCTGGATCGTCCTCATTCTGCTGCTTCCCTGTCTGGCGCTGACCTTTTACTACTCTCAAGTCGTAGCTCCCGGCGGCGAGGAAACAGATTCCTTTCTGCCGACGACCAGCTACGCGTTTGTGCTCCTCCTCCTCAACCTCGATCTGATCGGGTTTGTGGTCCTGCTGCTGCTGCTCTCTCGCAACCTCATCAAGGCTTATTTCGAGCGGAGGCATCGGCTATTCGGGTCGGGGTTTCGCACGAAGTTGGTGGCGGCCTTCATCGGCTTTTCCCTCATTCCGACGGTGCTCCTTGCGCTGGTCGCAAGCGGGCTGGTGAATAAGGCCGTGGATGTCTGGTTCAGCGATGA
>CAZGYZ010000129.1:1318-3940 GCA_964530675.1 uncultured Nitrospira sp.
ACGAGTATAAGCAGACCAAAGCCATGAAAAATCCGATCAAGGCCGGGGCCTATCTCTTCGTGGCCGTCATCACGGTGCTCATCTTGTTCGGGGCGACCTGGTTCGGGTTTTATGTCGCGCGTGGCATCACAGTGCCGATTCAACGGTTGGCTGAAGCGACGGAGGCCATTGCCCAAGGGGATCTCTCAGTCCGGATCGAGGCCAAGGCGACCGATGAAATCGGCACGTTAATCGATTCATTCAACCGGATGACATCGGATCTGCAAGGGAGCAAGTCCGAGATCGAAGAGGCCAATATCTCGTTGCGCCACAGCAATCTCGAACTCGATCGCCGCCGTGCCTACATCGAAACGGTGGTCGAGACGATCGCCGCAGGCCTGCTCTCCATCGATAAAAACGGACTGATCACGAACTTCAATCCCTCCGGTGAACGAATCCTTGGGCTTGCTGCTGATCGATTTCATAGCAGACCGGCCAATGATGTCTTCAAAGAGTTTCGACTCGATCTGTTCCAGACAGTCTATGATCGGATGTTGGCCGATCAGCGAGATACGCTGGCCCTCGAAGGCCAGATGGAAATTGACGGAAGATTTTTGACCATCGGGCTTCATGGATCGCGCATGAAGGATGAGGCGAATAAAGACCTCGGTATCGTGCTGGTGTTCGAAGATCTCACAGAGTTGATCAAGGCGCAAAAGGTGGCGGCCTGGCAAGAGGTGGCGCGGCGGGTGGCCCACGAAATTAAGAACCCGTTGACGCCCATCCAGTTGTCTGCACAACGTTTGCGGAAGAAGTTTTCCGAGAAGTCACCGGATTTCGAGACGGTCTTCGACGAAGCCACTAACGTGATCATCAACGAAGTGACGAGCCTCAAGCATATGGTCGACGAATTTTCGAAGTTTGCCCGGCTGCCGACTCCGCAGATGGCGCATCAGTCGCTCCACGATGTGATCAACGAAGTCACGCCGCTCTATCGAGGGGCTCACAAGGATGTGGAGCTGATCGTGGCGCTGGACGAAGATCTCCCGTCGCTCAACTTCGACCGAGAACAGCTCAAGCGAGTGATGGTCAACCTGCTGGACAACGCGATTCAGGCGATGCACCAGAAGGGGCGGGTCTGGCTCTCGACGAAGTATGATACCAAACGCCGGCTGGCCGTCGTGAGCGTGGCGGATGAAGGCCCGGGCATTGCGCCGGAAGACCAGGAAAAGCTGTTTGTGCCATACTTCACACGGAAGAAGACAGGAACGGGGCTGGGGTTGGCGATCGTGCGGCGCATCATTACCGATCACGAGGGGCAGATTCATGCGAGCCAGAATCAGCCCAAAGGAGCCGTATTCACGTTCGAATTGCCGGTCTAAACACGTCAGGAGTAAGGGGTTAGGGGTAAGGCGGCGAATACCGCGCTGCTCCGGGACACCTTACGCCTTACGTTTAACGCCTAACGGAGCGCTATGTCTGCATCGATCTTAGTAGTAGATGACGAAGAGCCGATTCTCACCTCCTTGAGCAGTATTCTGCGGGATGAAGGATATGAAGTGGCAGTGGCCAAGAACGGCGTGGAGGCATTGCGTGTCTACACCATGGATCCACCCGATCTCATGCTCCTCGATATCTGGATGCCGGAAATGGACGGCATGGAAACCTTGCGCCGGGTTCGTGAGCTGACCCCGACGGCACAAGTGATGATGATGTCCGGGCACGGGTCAATCGAAACGGCGGTCAAAGCGATCAAGCTGGGGGCCTATGACTATATTGAAAAGCCCTTGTCGCTCGAGAATGTCACGCTGCGCGTCAAACATGCTTTGGATCAATACCGGTTGGAACAAGAGAACCGGACACTCCGGACTACGGTCCAACGGAAGTTCGAGTTGGTGGGACAGTCGCCCGCGATGCAACAGTTGCGGCAACTGATCGAAACAGCCGGACCGACCAATAGCCGCGTGTTGATCGGGGGGGAAAACGGGACAGGGAAAGAGCTTGTGGCCAGAGCCATCCATCTGCAGAGCGCACGAGCCGGACGACAGTTTGTCGCGGTGAATTGTGCCGCCATTCCGGAGACCTTGATCGAAAGTGAGCTGTTCGGGCACGAAAAGGGCTCCTTCACCGGTGCAACCTCGATGAAACGAGGACAGTTCGAGCAAGCGGACGGGGGCACGCTGTTTCTCGATGAAATCGCCGACATGAGCCTGAGCACCCAAGCAAAAGTGCTGCGGGCGCTACAGGAGCAGCAATTCACTCGTGTCGGTGGAACCAAGCTACTGAAAGTCGATGTTCGGGTTCTAGCCGCGTCCAATAAGGATTTGCTCAAAGAAATTGATAAGGGCATGTTTCGCGAAGATCTCTACTACCGGCTCAATGTGGTGCCGATCGTCGTGCCGCCGCTCAGGGAACGTCGGGAAGACGTCCCGTTGCTCGTTCGCCACTTCATGAAGGTCCATGCGGAGGAGCAGGGGTTACGGATAAAAGAAATTTCGCCGGAAGCGATGGCGGTGTTTCAGCAATATGACTGGCCGGGAAATATTCGAGAATTGCGGAACTTAATCGAGCGATTGATGATCATGACGCCGGGGCCCGTTATCGAGGCAGCCCAAGCAGGCCTCTCGTTACAGGCGCGTCCGG
>CAZGYZ010000129.1:4040-5964 GCA_964530675.1 uncultured Nitrospira sp.
CTATGACAACCTATCGAGATGCCGGAGTCGATATCGATGCGGGCGACGAGTTCGTCGACCGCATTTCACCATTGGTGCGATCCACATTCCGTCCGGAGGTCCTGACGGATCTCGGCGGGTTCGGCGGATTGTTTCGGCTGCAGGCCCATCGCTATGCCGAGCCGGTCCTGGTCTCCGGCACAGATGGGGTCGGAACGAAATTGAAAATCGCCTTCCTCACGGATCGTCACGATACCGTCGGGATCGATCTGGTGGCCATGTGCGTGAACGACATCGTGGTCAGCGGAGCCGAACCGCTGTTCTTCTTGGATTACTTCGCCACGGGAAAGCTTGCCGTCCCCAAAGCTGAGTCCGTGCTTAAGGGGATTGCCGAGGGCTGTCGCCAGGCCGGCTGCGCCTTGATCGGCGGGGAAACCGCAGAGATGCCCTCCTTCTATGCAGAGGGCGAGTATGACCTGGCAGGGTTTGCCGTTGGAGTGGTCGATAAGCCAAAGATCATCGATGGCAAATCGATTGTGCCTGGCGATGTGTTAGTCGGACTCGCCTCGACTGGTCTTCATAGCAACGGCTATTCGCTGGCTCGTCGTGTCTTGTTGGATCAGGCAAAACTCAGCGTGACCAGTCGCTTGCCTGAGATCGATCAGCCTCTGGGGGACGTCTTGCTGACGCCGACCAGAATCTATGCCAAACAGGTCCTCACATTGATCCAGGAATATCCCATCAAAGGCATTGCCCACATCACCGGCGGCGGCATTACCGAGAATCTCCCGAGGGTATTTCCCTCAGGCGTGCGGGCACAGGTGCAACGGAGCGCCTGGTCCGTGCCACCTATTTTTCAGGCGATTGCGCGACTTGGGCAGGTCGAGCGTGAGGAAATGTATCGCGTCTTCAATATGGGGATTGGATTGATTCTCGTGGTGCCGGCGTCAGCCGCTCAGGCGATCATTGCGCGCGCTACGGCATTGGGCGATCCGGCCTGCCGAATCGGGACCATCGTGTCATCGACCGGCATCGAGCCATTGGTGGAGTATGTCGATTAAGCCGAAGGACGCGCTGCGAGTCGCCGTGTTGGCATCCGGGCGCGGATCGAATCTTCAGGCGGTCATCGACGCGATCGAAGCGGGAACGGTTCAGGCAAAGATCGTCGCCGTCATCAGCAACAAGAAAGATGCCCCGGCATTAGAACGGGCCCACCGACAGGGACTCTCCAGCTTCTTCGTCGATCCCAAGCCCTATGCAGGTACGCCCGATAGTCGTGAGGCCTACGATCGCGCGCTACTCGATATGCTTCAGCGGCACGATGTGGAGTTGGTGCTATTGGCCGGGTACATGAAAATCGTGACGAGGGTCCTCGTGGAGACCTTTGTGAATCGCATGATGAATATCCATCCGTCCCTCTTGCCCTCCTTTCCAGGGTTGGATGTGCAGAAGAAAGCGATCGAGTGGGGCTGCAAACTTGCCGGATGTACAGTCCATTTTGTGACCGAAGGCGTGGATGAAGGACCGATCATTCTCCAAGCGGCAGTTCCGATTCTCGATGACGATACTTCCGACACCCTGGCCGCTCGAATTCTCAAACAAGAACATAAGATCTATCCTCGAGCAGTTCAACTTTTCGCCGAGGGCCGGTTACGTGTTGAGGGGCGTCGCGTGTTTATCGTAGATGGAAAGCCGGAGGGTGAGGCGGTAATCAGCCCGTCGTAGCGCTACGCGCAGGCAGGCTGAGGTCAAGGCTGAGGCTGAGCGAAGTGCATCATATTTTCTCAGCCTCGACCTGAACCTTAACCTGTTCTGTGTAGAGACTCAGGAAACGGTTGTGTATAATGCGGTCGATGGTGAGGCGTTCGTCTCGCTGGGCGAATGTCGGTCGAGTGGGGGGCTAGCTCAGTTGGGAGAGCACTACGTTCGCAACGTAGGGGTCGGG
>CAZGYZ010000130.1:0-5958 GCA_964530675.1 uncultured Nitrospira sp.
CGAATATTAACAGAATAGCAGCCGGCCCCGCCTTCTTCAACAGAAGGACAGGATCTGCCGATGCGGTCTGTTTGGTTAGTCTGGTTTGTTTTGTTTATTTGCTTTATCTGGTTAGTTTCGTTCAACCAAAAAACCAGACAAACCAAACAGACCAAATGAACAAGTTAGGTTGAGAGAAGCTGCTTGGTATCGGATGGTGCTAGGCGACGGAACTTCCTGCCGTCGCGGGTGCGATCCAGGACTGCCACCTCCAGGCTCTCCAGCGAGAGTTTCTGGTTCCCGATCTGTTCGAGGGCGGTGATACAGAGACTGAGTGCAGCCTGGAGTTCCGGAGGTTGCGTTAACCCTTTCTCCTTGAGCAGGGCCTGCACGGCCTCGGACTTGCCTCCGATGACCGCAAAGGTCCGTTCATCGATGATGCTGCCGTCGAAGGAGATGCGATACATCTCGTTGGGCTGGCCGTTGTGTCCGACCTGCACCACCAAAATTTCCACCTCCATCGGCTTCAGCTCTTGGCTGAAAATGGTGCCGAGGCTTTGAGAGTAGCCGTTCGCAAGAGAGCGGGCGGTCACATCTTCCCGGCTGTACATGAACCCTTTGAGATCCGCGTGCCGGATGCCGGCCTTCCTGAGATTTTCAAACTCACTGTACTTGCCGGCCCCTGCAAAGGCGATACTGTCGTAGATCTCTGAAATTTTATACAGCGAGGCACTGGGGTTTTCTGCGACGAGCAGTATCCCGTTCACATATTCAATGGCGATGATGGAGCGACCCTTGGCGATGCCTTTCTTGGCATACTCCGCCTTGTCCTGCATCATCTGCTCGGGCGAGACGTAATAGGGCATCGGCATGCTTAGCTCTCCTTCGAGCGACGTGTGGCAATCAACCCGTCATAGATACCCCGGATCTGTTGGTCGGAAACATCGGTAATGCCGGTTGCATTGACGATCTTCGCGGTGGGATAAATACCCCGCACGAGATCCGGCCCCCCGGTCCCGACGTCATCATCTGCGGCATTGTACAGAGCCAACAAAGCCAGCTTCAGCGCATCCGCTTCAGCCAGGCCTTTGAGAAAATGCTCCCGCATCGTATTGCGCGCGTCTTTCCCGCCCGATCCGATGGCATGGTAATCCGACTCTTCGTACCGGCCCCCGGCAAGATCGTACTTGAAGATGCGGCCTTCTGCACGCTTCAGATCATACCCGACGTAAAGCGGCATGACGACCAGCCCTTGAAAGACCATCGGCAGATTGGCCTTGACCATCTGTCCGAGCTTGTTGGCCTTCCCCTCACAAGACAGTTGCACACCCTCTAACTTTTCGTAATGTTCCAGTTCGACTTGGAATAGCTTGGCCATTTCGATGCAGGGGCCGGCGGCGCCGGCGATCGCCATCGCGGAATACTCATCGATCTTGAAGACTTTCTCGATCCGGCGCTCAGCGATTTGAAATCCTTCCGTCGCTCGACGATCTCCGGCAATCACCACGCCCTGTTGATACTTGATTGCCAGCACCGTCGTGGCCTGGGGAACCGTCATCGCTCCGGCCCCTCGCATCGGCTCGGTCGTGGCCTGAGCCTGCAGAAATCCACTGCGACCGGTCGGAGTCAGCGCGGGATGGTGCTGGGTCAAAAAGTTGAAAAAACTCGGGTCGTCATGGTTGGGCAGAAATGGCAATTTCATAATATCAATCGCGAGGAGGATGGTTTATCGGGCTTTGAGCTTCTCCAGCAATGCATCGACCGTCTCAACCTGATCGAGGAGATCGCTCGTCAGCGCGGCTGTGCCTCGGAGCGGGTCCATCAAAGGCACTCTTTTCACCTGATTGTTGCCGACGTCGAAAAGCACCGAGGTCCAGCTGACCCCATAGAGCGACTTCGGAAACTTGCTGACACATCGTCCGCGGAAATAGGCGCGCGTCCCAGGAGGCGGAGTGAACTCCGCCCGCTCGATCTCCACTTCCTGCACGATTCGCTCGATCAGGTGGCTGCGTTCGAGCGTAAAGTAGAGGCCTTTGTCGGGACGAACATCATGATACTGCAGGTCCATTAGCCGTATGCGAGAATCGTCCCACCCACAGCCCTTTCGCTCCATATAGGATTCCATCATCTGACGCTTCGCTACCCAATCCAACTCACGCGCCAAAAGCCGAGGATCTTGCTCCAACTTATCCAGTACGTCTTCCCAGCGGACGAGAATATCTTTCGTGACTTGAGGGAGATCGTGGCAGGCATAGTATCCCATGGCGGCCTTCAAATAGGCTCGCTGAATCGCCACCGCCGTCGTTGAGCGCCCCCCCGTCAGTTTGAGCGTTTCCTTCATGCCCAAATCCCGAGACACCTGCTTGATGCCTCGGACCGGATCGTCCAATTCGAACTGCGGCAGATCTGCTCCTGCGTCGAGCAGATCCAGAACAATGGTCAATGTGCCGACCTTGAGGTAGGTCGACAGTTCTGCCATGTTGGCATCTCCGACAATCACGTGCAACCGGCGATACTTGCCGTACTCTGCATGCGGCTCATCGCGTGAATTGACGATAGGACGCCGGACCATCGTATTGAGATCGACAAGGCACTCGAAGAAATCCGCACGCTGCGAGATCTGATACTCGGTCGGGCTGGTCTGATTCTCTGCGCCGACTTTGCCTGCCCCTGCAAAAATCGTCCGCGTCACAAAGAACGGCGCCAAGACCTTCACGATGCGTTCAAAAGGAATCGCGCGCGACATGAGATAGCTCTCGTGATAACCGTAGCTGTTCCCCTTGCCATCGGAGTTGTTCTTGTACAGCAGGCAATGATCCCGCCCGGTGGCGCGCGCCATCTGTTCGAGGCACTGGGCGAGGATTCGCTCGCCGGCTCGTTCGAATGCCACGACCTCTCGCGGATTGGTACACTCAGGCGTGGAGTATTCCGGATGGGCGCCATCGACATAAAGACGCCCCCCATTGGCCAGCACCTTATTCAGCTGACGATTGTACTCAGGATTGGGCCGCTCCCGTTCCCCCTCGACCTCAAACCCGCGCGCATCGAGCAGCGGGTTTTCATTTTCATAGTCCCAAATGGCCAAAGGAGCCGGCAGGCCCGGATAGTGTCCGATGACGGCGATGGAGTTGGAGACGGGGTCGGAGGCAGCAGGATCGCGCGACGCGATGCCGAATTCTGTTTCTGTTCCCAGTACGCGGGGATTCGTCGGCGATACGGTAGATTCCTGCATGGGTGCGACGTCTTAGAGATAGTGCCCGGTCGTAACCGTTTCGATCTGACGTGAGTCGCCCGGGCCCCCGCTGATGGTCCGAAGATGTACGATCTTCTCGCCTTTCTTCCCGGAGATCTTCGCCCAGTCGTCAGGATTGGTCGTATTGGGCAGGTCTTCGTGCTCCTTAAACTCCTCCCGAATGGCGCGGATCAAATCCTCGGACCGAAGACCACGACCTTCCTTCGCGATTGCCCGCTTGACGGCGAACTTCTTCGCACGTGACACGATGCCTTCGATCAGGGCGCCACTCGCAAAGTCCTTGAAGTAGAGTACTTCTTTTTCACCGTTCGCATAGGTGACCTCGATGAACTTATTCTCCTCCGAGGAGGCATACATTGCCTCGACCGTGAGGTCGGTCATCTGCGCGACTAAGGCCTTGGCGTCTCCACCATGGCGCTGCAAATCTTCCTCGGCAAACGGCAGGTCGATACTCAGATACTTCGAGAAAATATCCTTGGCCGCCACCATATCGGGACGACCCACCTTGACCTTCACATCCAACCGTCCGGCGCGTAGCACAGCCGGATCGATGAGATCCTGGCGATTGCTGGCTCCGATTACAATCACATTACGGAGCCGTTCCATGCCGTCGATTTCTGAAAGAAACTGCGGGACGATCGTCGATTCGATATCGGAAGAGATCCCGGTGCCGCGCGTCCTGAAAAGCGCATCCATCTCGTCGAAGAACACGATGACAGGATTACCGTCCGCCGCCCGCTCCTTCGCTTTCTTGAAGACTTCGCGGACCTGGCGCTCGGACTCACCGACATACTTATTGAGCAACTCAGGGCCCTTCACATGCAAGAAGTAACTCCGCACTTCTTTCCCGGTGAGATGCCCGAGCTTCTTCGCGATCGAATTCGCGACAGCCTTGGCGATCAGGGTTTTTCCACAGCCTGGCGGTCCATAGAGCAAGACCCCCTTGGGCGCGCTCAACTTGTATTCTAAAAACAAGGTCGGATGAAGAAACGGCAACTCCACCGCATCGCGAACCTGCTCCAACTCATGTTGCAACCCGCCGATGTGCTCATAGTCGACATCGGGCACTTCTTCCAAGACCAACTCTTCCGCCTCGGACCTCGGTAACTTTTCGACGACATAGCCGGAGCGAGGATCGTAGAGCAGATGGTCTCCGACACTCAATCGTTCCACCAATAGCGGGTCGCCGAGTTCAGCAACCTTTTCTTCGTCGAAATGCAGCGTCACCAGGGCACGATTGCCGTCCAGCACGTCTTTGAGCCGCACGACTTCGCCCTGAATATCGAAGCCCTTGACCTCAATGACATTCAAGGCCTCGTTCAGGACCACTTCCTGTCCCTTACGCATCGCCTTCGCATCGATCGAGGGATGCACACTGACTTTCATTTTCCGTCCTGACACATAGACATTTCCGGTTCCGTCATCGTTGAGGCTGGAAAAAATGGCGTAGGCTGAGGGAGGTGCGGTCAGTTTTTCAACTTCGGCGCGCAAGGCTTCAATCTGCGCCTTCGCTTCCTGGAGCGTGGAGACGAGCTTTTCGTTCTGTTTGGTGGCTTGATCGAGCTGATAGCGGGATTGGTATAGCCGGCGGACTTCTTCTTCCATCGACTGGATCTGCACACGAAGCTTTTCAACTTCGCGAACATGTTCATCGTTACGTTGGGCCATGTCCGCTTCTCCTTCAGTCAACCGCTTCGTGATCTGCGTGACAGAATCTCGGAGAGACCGGAATCGACTCGGACTTTCTTTCTTGCCGTCCATGGCGCTACCCGAAGAATGCGAAACACCTTGCTGAATCGAGAAGTCCTTGTCGCGCGGATTCTATCACCCGTTCCTGGGGTGGTCAACCGGACAACGAGATGTTACAGCGTGCTGGTCGTGCGTTTCGCACATTATGGTACGAACGTCACGGCATCGAGTAACTCGCGCGTCGCCGATTCTATATCGTCCGCGCCGAGAATCGCCCCGATCACCGCCGCACCGAACGCTCCGGCACGCCGCATCTCACGCGCGCGCGCCGCTGTCACGCCACCGATCCCGATAATCGGGATGCGAACCAGGCTGCATGCCTTCTCAAGAGTATGAATGCCGAGCGGTGGACCGAACATCTGTTTGGACGGAGTTTCGTAGATCGGGCCAAGGACGATGTAGTCTGCGCCCTGCGACTCCGCTCGCACTGCTTCCTCTACCGCATGCACGGAAATACCCAGAAGACGCTGTGCCCCCAACAACTGCCGTGCGACGGGAACCGGCAGGCTATTGCTGCGTAAATGGACACCAATCCCTTCCAGGGCCAATGCGACATCGATCCGGTCATTAATGAGGAGTTGGGATCCTGACGAGGCCGTGACGGCTTGCACCTCGCGGGCAAGCGCCACGAGTTCTCCGGTTGAGAGATCGCGTTCACGAAGTTGAATCGCAGGCGCTGCAACTGCAAGCACCCGCTGCAGAAGAGGAACCAACGGACGCCCTTTCGTCTGATGGCGATCCGTCACGACAAGAAGACGGCTGGAGAGTGTCAGCATCGAGGAAGTGCTGAATCAGAAGTGCTGGGTGCTGAGTGCTGAGCAGGATGCTCAAAACGTTCGTCCAGCAAGGCCGCAGCAAGCAGGTAGGCTGAGGTTGAGGTCAAGGTTGAGCGAAGATCTGATGTTCTCATCTTAGCCTCAACCTTAGCCTGAACCTCAACCTTCTTCGCACGGCGGACGTTTTCAGCATTCTGCTAG
>CAZGYZ010000131.1:0-5849 GCA_964530675.1 uncultured Nitrospira sp.
TGTCTTTTGCCTGCAGCCGGAATATACCGATCCCACAAAGGCCATCTTGCTGATTTTGGAGACGGAAGGCGAACGGGTGGCGGTGATGGTGGACGAAATCCTTGGGCAGCAGCAAGTCGTGATCAAGAGTTTGGAACAGAACTTCCGCAAGGTTGCCGGGGTCGCGGGCGCTACCATCTTGGGCGACGGGACAGTCGGCTTTATTCTGGATGTTCGAGGGCTGCTGGAAATGTCGCGCCAATCCATGCCGGTGGCGGCGTAAACGAAGATCGTGAAGCGCACTCGGTATTGAATCGGGGATGATAAATCCTCCTCCCATATTTCACACCCACAATTTTAATAGGGAACATGCATCTTATGGCCTCTCCCTTTCACACCATAGAAGACGCAATTCTGGACATTAAGCAGGGGAAATTCATCATCCTTGTCGATGACGAAGATCGCGAGAATGAAGGCGATCTTGTCATAGCCGCCCAACATGTGACGCCCCAGGCCGTGAATTTCATGGCTCAACATGCCCGTGGGTTGATCTGTCTGGCCCTGACGCCCCAGCGAGTCGAAGAACTCCATCTCCCGCAGCAGGCGGTGGAGAATACTGCCACCTTCGGCACCGCCTTTACCGTCTCCATCGATGCGAGGACCGACATTACGACGGGCATTTCTGCAGCGGATCGGGCCACGACGATTCATGTGGCGATCGATCCGAAGTCCAAGCCTGGTGATCTGGCGCGTCCCGGACATATTTTCCCCTTGAAGGCGCAACAGGGCGGCGTGCTGAAGCGCGCAGGGCAGACCGAAGGGTCGGTCGATTTAGCGCGATTGGCCGGGCTCACTCCCGCCGGCGTCATCTGCGAAATCATGAACGAGGACGGCACGATGGCGCGTGTGTCGGAGCTGACGAAGTTTGCCAAAGCGCACCAGTTGACGATGGTCACGGTTAAGGCGCTCATCGAATACCGCATGCAGCGCGAGACGTTTGTGCGGCGGATGGCCAGCGCGCGCTTGCCGACGATGTTTGGCGATTTCGAGGCTGTCGCATTCGAAAACGAAATAGACGGCATCACGCATATTGCGCTGGTGAAAGGGCACGTGGAGGGTGGCGATCCCACGCTGGTGCGGGTGCACTCGGGTTGTTTGACGGCTGACGTGTTGGGATCATTGCGGTGCGACTGTCGGGATCAGCTTCATAAGGCGATGGAGCTGATTCAAACAGAGGGGCGCGGGGTTCTGCTCTACCTGAATCAAGAAGGGCGCGGCATCGGCCTGCTCAACAAGATCAGAGCCTATGGGTTGCAAGATCAAGGGTGCGATACGGTCGAAGCGAATTTGAAGCTGGGGTTCAAGGCGGACCTACGCGATTACGGCGTGGGGGCGCAGATTCTCGTCAATCTCGGACTGCACCGGATCAAACTCATCACGAACAATCCCCGCAAGATCGTCGGCATTGAGGGGTATGGATTGAAAGTGGTCGAGCGTGTGTCGATCGAGATTCAGCCTCGTGCGGCGAACGTAAGGTACTTGCGAACGAAGAAGAATAAGCTGGGGCACCTTCTGCAAACGGTGTGAGAAGGGCCAATTGGGCCGGTCTCTTGCTCGCGCAACGCGCGGCCTGAGAAGGCCCTCGTTGGACGCGCGCAGTGAGCCCAACCCAACCGACCCTTTGTGTGTGGGCGAGTATGAGAGGGAAAGGAAGAAGTACAGAGGAATGAAACCACGAAAAGGGTCACAGGATGCGACGGGATTGCGGTTTGGGATTGTCGTCGCGACGTTCAACGAGCTCGTGACGAGCAAGCTGCTGAGTTCCTGTGTTGAAGGATTGAGAAAACAGGGGGTCAAGGCCGACGACATCGAGGTGGTGCGGGTGCCGGGAGCGTTCGAGATTCCCTTAGTGGCACGGACAATGGCAAAGTCGAGCCGGATCAATGCGGTGATTTGTCTCGGGGCGGTTATTCGCGGCGATACGCCGCATTTCGATTACATCTGCACGGAGGTCAGCCGTGGCATCGGGCAGGCGGCGCTGGATGCCGACGTGCCGATCATCTTCGGCGTGCTGACGACGCATACGGTCGCGCAGGCGATCGAACGGTCTGAGCCGGCCAAGTTCGATCGCGGCGGAGAGGCGGCTCGGTCCGCGATCGAAATGGCGAGAGTAATGCGACTGTTGCGGCGGGTGGAGGAAGGGACTGGCTTCTACGTCTACGGCGGTACCTGTTCCGCTGCGCCTCAGACGGGGACAGTCTCCAAAAAGAAGGGCGCCAGTCCCCAACGATCCATGGAGATTCCCTTATGGCGTTGTTGATTACCGATGAGTGCATTTCCTGTCATGCTTGTTTGCCGGTATGCCCCAATAATGCAATTTTTGAAAAGCGTAGCGATGCCGAGGCACAGGGGTATCACGTCGGAGAGGGACAGGGCCTCGACAACATCGTGTACGTGATCACCCATGAGCGTTGTACGGAGTGTGTCGGCCATTTCGACGAGCCGCAGTGCGCCGCTGATTGTCCGATCGGCAATTGCTGCATTCCCGACCCGGCCCGCCCTGAATCGAAGAAGATTTTGCCGGAACGAGCCGAACGCATCAATCCACTCAAGGAAATCCATCACGACAAAGTGTGGCAGGGGGGCAGAGGATAACGTTATCCCTCCAATCGAGCGTGAATAATGATCCCTCGATATTGATTGAACCCCAAGGCCGGTACCTGGATAAAGTTTTCCATCAAGGATCCGATAGCGATACTACCGGCCCAGGAGTAGGGGTATGACTCCAGGGAATAGGGTCACTATGAACCAGAAGTATAGGGAAATACGTGAGGTGCAAGGCGCCTCTCATATAAGGATTTCAGGGTGCATGTTTCAAGTTCGCAGAGGCGGTTCTCCGGCAACGTGAACCCTAAAACTAGAAACCAGCAACGACATGTCCGAACGAACGACGTATCACGATGGAGGACCCAATGGCCGCAGCAGCGCTTGAAACCGCGACGAAAGAACTGAATCAGCAAATCGGCCTTACCACGGACGGCAGTCAATTCCTCACCTTCCAGCTCGGCGACGAGCTGTATGGAGTTGACATTCTCCGGGTCCAGGAGATCAAGGGCTACACGACCGTGACCAAGATCCCAAACACCCCGCCGCACATCAAGGGTGTGCTGAACCTTCGAGGCACCATTGTGCCCATCGTCGAATTGCGCACCAAGTTTGGCATGCCGACGATCGACTACACGATGTTTACAGTCATAGTCGTCGTGGTTGTGCGGGATCGGATCATGGGTCTGGTGGTGGATTCCGTATCCGACGTCCTCAATATCGACAAGAAGGATATCCAGCCCCCGCCGCAATTTGGCGCCAAGGTCGACGTAAGTGTCTTAACCGGCATCGGGAAATCCGGAGACAAATTGGTGGCGCTCTTGAATATCGATCGGTTGCTGACCGAGAGCGAAATGCAAGAAGCGTCGGCGGTCGCCAATGCGTAGGGTGTCGCTCGTCGTCCGCATAAGACTCAGCGCGCAAGACTGCCAATAATTAACAGGAGGGGCGAGTCATGGTGACCTGGTTTGGGAATATGAAGACGGTCTGGAAGCTGATACTAGGCTTCGCGCTGACGGGCGTTCTGTTCGCTGCGATGGGAGGAATCATCGGCCAGGGAGTAATGTCAATTCGTGAACAGTTGCGGGTGGTCTATGAAGATTATACCGTCGCGGGAACAGACCTCGCCTTCGTGGCGAGCAACCTAAACCGGACAAGGACCAACGACTTTCTGGCTCTGGATGCCTCCACGGTAGAGGACTTTAAGAAGGTTGTGTCGCGAGATGGTGAAATCACAGAGTCGGTTAAAAAGCCGCTTGAAGCCTATGCAGCGACTGTTCTTCGGGTATCAAAATCCGGAAAAGATGAAACGAAGGCTCTCCAAAAATTTCGTGATGCCTATGCTGTATACGTTGAGTCATCAAATCTTTTGTTTGAGACGATCCATCAATCCTGGAACGCACCGACGAATGCGGAAATGGAGGCGCTACGCGCCAAGGCTCGCACCATTTCAATCAACAATGTCGGGCCGAAAATGGAAGCGACGATACTTGCTTTGAACGAGTTGGTTGCCACGGTCAAAGACGTCGCCAAGGACATGAATGACGCTGGGACTGCGACGGTGACAAGTACGCTGCTCACTCTGACGGTCGGCACGACGGCGGTAATTGTCATCGGAATTTTCATGGGCTGGCTGGTCGCCCGCTTCCTGGCCCGCAATCTGAATAATGTGGTCACGGCGGCGCAGGCTCTCGGGGGCGGTGACCTGAAGGCGCGGTCATCGGTGGCGACCCAGGACGAGATTGGCAGCCTGGCCCAGGCCTTCAATACGATGGGGGCGAGTCTCCAGGCCGCGACCGTCAAGCAGCAGGAGCTGGCCACGGCCGCGCAGGAGCAGGCCGCCAAATTTGCCCTGGAACGCGACGACTTCGAGGTCGAGATGAAGGCCCGCGCGGACATCATGAACCTGACCAGCATCGTCTCGGAAGCCGACCTCAAGGGCGACATCGTCACGTGTAATGACAAGTTCTCCGAAATCTCCCAGTACTCGAAGGACGAATTGCTCGGCCAGCCGCACAGCATCACGCGCCATCCGGACATGCCCAAGGAGACCTTCAAGGCCCTGTGGGCCACGATCGGACGGGGGCAGCTCTTCCGTGGCGTCATCAAAAACCGTCGCAAGGACGGCACGCCCTACTACGTGGATGCGTGTATCGCGCCGATCCTGGGCAAGAACGGCAAGCCCCGCAAGTACCTGGGCGTGCGCTACGACATCACGCAGCAAGAGCTCGCGCGCCAGAATATGAAGGGGATCGTCGATGCGATCGACAAGTCGTACGCCACCATCGAGTTCGATCTCAAAGGGAACATCCAAACGGCCAACAACGTGTTCCTGCAGACGATGGGGTACAGCTTGGACGAAATCAAGGGCAAGCACCATAGCCTGTTCGTCGAGCCGTCGTACAGCGGAACCTCCGACTACCGCTCCTTCTGGGAGAAGCTCGGGCGTGGCGAGTGTGATGCCGGCCAGTACAAACATATTGCCAAGGGCGGGCGGGAGGTCTGGCTGCAGGCCAGCTACAACCCGATCATGGACGAGATGGGGAGACCGTTCAAGGTGGTCAAGTTCGCCACTGATATCACGGGACAGAAACAAGCGCAGGTCGAAGTCGAAAAGCTCATTATCGCCGCTGCAGCGGGCCAACTGACGGAGCGCATCAAGACCGATCGGTTCGAGGGGGCGTCGAAGGGGCTCACCCAGAGCTTTAACCAGCTCCTCGATGCCGTGGCCACGCCACTGCATGAAGCCCAAGGTGTCCTCACGGCCCTGGCAGCCAACGACCTCACCCAGACCATGACCGGGACCTATCAAGGTGAGTTCGAGCAGATGAAGTCCAGCTTGAACAGTGCCCTGCAGAACCTCACGTCCACGGTCACGACGGTGCGTGAAGCGGTCGAGGCGGTGACGGCGGGTTCGGAGCAGATCACCAAAGGCAGCGAGGACCTCTCGCAACGGACGAGCGAGCAGGCCTCCTCGCTGGAGGAGACGTCCAGCGCGATGGAGGAAATGACTTCCACGGTGAAGCAGAATGCCGACAACGCCAAGCAGGCGAACCAGCTGGCGATTGCGGCCCGCGACGTGGCGAACAAGGGCGGCGCAGTCACCACCAAAGCGGTCGAGGCGATGGGGGAGATCAACAAGAGCAGCAAGAAGATCGCCGACATCATCACGGTCATCGACGAGATCGCCTTCCAGACGAATCTCTTGGCCTTGAATGCCGCGGTGGAAGCGGCGCGGGCGGGGGAACATGGGCGTGGGTTTGCCG
>CAZGYZ010000132.1:0-5821 GCA_964530675.1 uncultured Nitrospira sp.
GCGCTTCCTTCACACGGAAGAGGCCACTGGTTCGATACCAGTATCGCCTACCATATCCTCCCCCTCCTCGATCTCAATCCATACCCTCTGGCCTAAACCGCAGGATGCTCAAAAAGGCCATCCAGCAGCAGAAGACTGTTATTTGGTTTTTGGGTTTGTTTCGTTTGTTTGGTTAAACAAGACCAAACAAGATGAACAAAACAAACCAGATAGACCAAATGAACAAGACGGGCTGGCGGACTTTTTCAGCATCCTGCTAATTCTGGACAGAATCCTGGATGTCGGCTACACTTCAGTCTACCGAGAGACCATCGACTCTGAACTATATAAGACAAATGAGGTCATCTATGCGGACTACAACTCTTGCCTTGGGAATTCTCCTCCTGGCCACCACGGTCGGTTGTGCCGGAAACCGCGAGCAACAGGCGTTGGCCGATGCAGATGGAGGCTATACCCCGCCGGTTAGCATTTATAGTGTGATGGACCCCACATCCTTGGTCTATACCAATGTGGCGGCCGGAGCTTCCCCTGGCGATAACCCCTGGCGCTGGACCGGCTTTCTCTTGCACCCGCTTGGAGTCGTGGCAGATTACGGCTTAAACCGACCGCTCTACGCGATCACCAGCAAGATGCCCTATCTTTTCGGATATACATCTGAGGACTCAATGGTGGATAGCCAGCGGCGATAACTTCCGCAATTGCACCGCCCTAGATTGAACGCCCGCTTTCTTCACGAGAGCGGGCGTTGCCTTGTCACCCCCTTGGCAAACCCTTTCACCTTTCGTGTATGCTCCCTTCGTGAGTTTGAATTCACATAACAAGCAGCAGCCTTATGCTGTACTCGTTCGACTATGGGTGGTCTGCAGCCTAGGACTGGGCCTTTTGCTGAACGGTTGCGACTCTTCGCCTCGAAAACCCGTTCTCCCGCCCTCCGAAAGCGACTTGGTCCTCCTGAAGCCCACGACCCTCTGCACCTCGAAATCCGTCTTCCTCAAAACGCATCCTGCCTCTACCCTCAAAGCACAAGACTGGGGCGCCGGACAAGAGTTGCTTCTCCCTGCCGGACGAAGTCCATCACATGGCGACGAGTCCTACTTTTTCGATGAGGACGGTATGCTGGTCGGAACCGTCTTTACCTTTCCATCTGGGCTTGACTTGAAACCATACCCGGTCCTCCGCCACACCTTAATGCAGCTGAAGCCTATATTGGAATTCTATCTCACCGTGGCAAATCTATCCTCAAAGACGAGCATGGATTCCAGCGCCCTGTACGAAACCGGCGATGAGAAAACGACGACACAATACTTGGTTCTCGGTACGCGCGAGCAGCCGACGCTGCTCCAGGCTTCCGTGACGATCGACCCCTATGTACGGCTCTTTTCACCCTATCGCCGCGAGTTCCTGGAACGGCTCCGCCATCCAAGGGGCACGAAGCCCGGGCAAGAGATCGAGAGTCAAGGCGCGGAGGACAAAGAGCCCTTCATCTCGCTCCAGCAATTTGCGCGCGGCCAAACCGCGCAGCTCTCTTACTGCGGGGCACAGAACTACGATACCGCAGCCACCGCCTACCAGAAAGCGATCTCAAGCGGCTTTACGAATAAAGTGTGGCTGGCAGAAGCTCATCACAAGCTAGGTCTGGCATGGGAAGGGAAGGGTGAGCACGAGAAGGCCAAGACGGAGATGCTTCAGTCCTTGACCATCAGACCGAACACTCCGGAAATTCTGAACAACCTGGGCACGGTGTACCGCGAGCTGGGAGACAAGGCGAGCGCGCTTGCCTCATTCGAAAAAGCCGTCACGCTCCGCCCTAACTATGCCATCGCCCGTTACAACTTGGCCGAGGCCTACGAGCCCACGAATCCTAAACGGGCCATCTCGGAGTACGAGACCTATCTCGCACTGGTCCAAGGTATCCCCGATGAAGCCGGTCGCGTTGCTGTTGTCCAACAACGCGTCAAAGCATTGAAGCACTAGCAGGATGCTCAGCGCCTGGTCTTTTCTTCCTGTTCTTCGAGCGTCTTGCAGTTGATGCAGAGGGTAGTGACTGGGCGGGCTTTCAGTCGAGGATAGGGAATCTCTTCTTCGCAGCGCTCACAGATACCATAGACATCTTGGTTCATCCGCTCAAGCGCCTCGTCGATCTTCTTGATTAATCGTTGCTCGCGCTCACGGATACGCATCGAAAAATTCTGCTCGGCCTCCGCAGACGCCTGATCGCTGACATCCGGGAAGGTCTCCTGACCGTTTGGATTGGCAAGGCCTTCGACCGCCTCCTCCAGCAATGCCTTGCGCTGCCGTTCAAGGTCACGACGAATAGCCGCGTACTTTTTCCCCTGAGACGATTTCTTAGCTTTAGGCTTGGCCGTGACAGACTTGGCTGCCGGTGGAGCTGGCAATTTTCGCTTGGCGGAAGAGCCTGCCTTCATAGTACTGCAACCTGTCTGAAGAGTAAGACCGTCCGAAACCGTAAAACTATAGCAGGGGCCTAGAGGGGGGTCAATGGGCCGTATGTCTGGGACAAGCCCGGGCTGTCTGGTTCATTTGGTTTATTTGGTTCATCTAGTTGGTCTTGTTGAACCAAACAAACCAGACAAACGAGACAAAGCAAATAAACTAAATAACAGTCTTGCTACAAATCCCGGCGGCCTTCGATCGACTTGAGCAACGTCACATCGTCGGCATATTCGATATCCATTCCGACCGGAATGCCATAGGCGATACGCGAGACCCGGGTGCCAAGAGGTTTCAATTGGTTCGTTAAATAGATGGCGGTCGCTTCACCCTCGATCGTCGGACTCGTTGCGAGGATCACTTCGTCAATTCCCCCAAGCTTCACCCGGTCGACCAACTCCTCGGCCCTGATATCGGACGGACCGACCCCGTCCAGCGGTGATAAGGCGCCGAGCAGCACATGATACAAGCCGCGGTAGGCTCCCGCTCGCTCGATGGCATAGGTCGTACTCGGTTCTTCTACCACCAGAATTCTGGTCTGGTCCCGTTTAGGATCCAGACAAAATTCGCAGAGTTCGCCCTCGGCGATGTTCCGGCATTGCCGGCAAAACGAGAGCCCGTCTTTGACGGCACGGATCGCCTCAGCCAGACGAAGCGCGTCTTCGCGCTCAGCCTTCAAGACATGAAAGGCCAATCGCTGCGCCGTCTTTTGGCCGATACCAGGAAGACGGACTAACTCGCGCACCAATCGTGAAAGTAATCCTTGCTGATCAACTGCCATGCCGTAATAATTCGCTAGGTCAATCCAGGAACGTTCATCCCACCCGTAACCGATTTCATCGCATCCGCCATCATCTCGCGAGCCTTCTTGAGGGCATCGTTCGACGCGGCCATGACCAAATCTTGCACCATCTCCACATCGCCGCTTTTCACCACCTCGGGGTCGATGACAATACTGACTAGCTGCATGGCCCCATTAGCGGTGACCGTCACACTGCCACCGCCGGCCGTTCCGGTCACCGTCTTCGACGAGGCTTGTTCCTGCACCTTCGCCATTTGGGCCTGCATCGCCTGCGCTTGCTTCAGAAGATTTCCCATGTTGCCCATCGGATTCTTCATTCCTCAACCTCCTTTTGGCTCGACACCGACCTAACCTCTGCGAGCTCTACGCCGAATATCTCCAGCGCCTGCTTCACGACCGGATGTGCCCGCGCCTGCTCGAAGAGGACCAGCCGTTGCTCTTTTTCCTTCGCCGCCCTGAGCTGCGCCATCGTCGGCCCGGAAGGATCCGACTCTGTCAGTTCGGCAATCCGCAGCCGAACAGTCTGACCACTCAATCGTTCACATATCGATGTGAGCACTGCCATATTATCCGGGTTCTCGATCATCCCTCGGGCCGCCATCTCCTGCTTGGCAAACCCAATTGTTACAACATGGCCATCCACACTCACAAACCGTCCTCTTTCCAAGAAAGCGGCAATCCTGGAGGAGGCATTGGCGACTTCCTCTTGCACCTGTTCCCAATTGAGTGTCACGGCAACGCGCCCGCTGCCAGTCGCCTGCGATGCCTGAGGGGTCGAAACCTTCACCTCGCCGGCAGTGTCAGGGGATCTGACATTCGTAGGACTCGTTGAAGGGCCTCGTGGCGGTTCCGTGTTTCCGGTAACAGGAGACCTCGATGGTATCGAAGTGGCCGGTGCAGGGGCTGTCGATTGAGGGGGCCGCTGGGGCGAGACCGGCTGGCCCGTGCGCCCTGGGGTCGGCTGAGATGGACGTATCGGCTGAGTTTGTTGCACTGTTTGCCCTGGTTTTTCATCCGCTCGACGCAACAACCTTGTCGCACGCACTACCGCTGTTTCGAGCACGAACCGAGGATGGGCACTGAGCCTGAGCGAGTCCTCCGCTTGCGTGAAGATTGCCAACAATTCCTGAAGTAATTCGGGTGAAAACGAACGCGCGTCAGCGGCCATCTGCGTGAGATCTTCCGCTGATGCCTCGATCAACCCCTGCCATTCTTGGGGTGAGGGCACCACCGACACCACCAGCATGTTACGCAGATACTCGACGACTTCCGCACAATAGGCCCGCAGATCGTGTCCTTGGTCCAACAGTTGCGCCAGCACATGTAACGCCGCTGCACTCTCCTGAGCCGTGATCGCCTGAATCACGGCACGAACGAGTTCTTGCGGAACCGCTCCCAGTAGGGCTTCCAGATCCGTATGCACGATCGTCTTGCCGCCGAATGCGACTGCTTGGTCGAGCAGGCTCAACCCATCGCGCATGCTCCCTTCGCTGGCCCTGGCGAGCGCCATCAGGCTCCGTTCCTCGATCACGATCTGGTCCTGTTCGGCCACATGGCGCAGCCGCTCGACAATCTCAGTTCGCGCAATTCGTCGAAAGTTGTAATGCTGGCAGCGGGAGAGGATCGTCGCCGGAATCTTGTGAATCTCGGTCGTGGCGAAGATAAACACCACATGCGGCGGCGGCTCCTCCAGCGTCTTCAACAGCGCATTGAAGGCCGAGTTCGACAACATGTGGACTTCATCGATAATATAGACCCGGTACTTCCCGCGAAACGCGGCGAACTTGACGTTCTCGCGGATCTCACGCACATCATCCACGCTCGTATTGGACGCGCCATCAATCTCCATGACATCGACGGAGGTTCCCTGCGCGATTTCAAGACAGTTGGAGCAGGTACCACAGGGTGTGCCGGTTGACCCGCGCTCACAATTGAGCGCCTTGGCAAGAATCCTTGCCACCGTGGTTTTTCCCACACCACGGGTTCCGGAAAAGAGATAGGCTTGGGCAATTCGTTTCGTGGTGATGGAATTGACCAGCGTCTGAACAACGTGTGGCTGTCCGATCACATCATCAAACGTGCCTGGCCGGTACTTTCTGGCGGAAACTTGGTAATCCAACGTCGCTACGCTCCGAATGTTGAGTTTTGAATGGTAAATTTTGAATGAGAAGAGCCGACACAATTCAACATTGCACATTCACCATTCAACATTTCTCGCAAGAGAAGAGCGGGGCCAGGTGATCCTGCGGCACACAGAACTAACCGCTTACCGTTGCTTCCTTCCGGACCTGGCGGGGTTCACAGGGTTCTGCTGCACAGGGCCCAGCCCCTTTCAAAAATTCTGAGTTCTGAGTGTTGAATTATGAGTTACAAGAATGATTCCACAGGCGGTGAAGTTACCTCTTCGCCCCGTGTCTTGTCTTACAAACTCATCACTCAGAACTTTTAACTCCACACTGGCTTCAGATGGCGGAGAAGGTGGGCATTCGAAGTCGCGCGCGCCGAAACTGCACGCGCTCCTACAGAGGGGGCCAGCCCCCTCGTAATCTCCCCACGCGGGGGACACAT
>CAZGYZ010000133.1:0-5804 GCA_964530675.1 uncultured Nitrospira sp.
TCCGGATCCCGGCAGCCAATGTCATCGGTGAGGTTGGTCGAGGTCTCAAGTATGCGCTGACCATTCTCAATGTCGGCCGGGCCGTCAGTATCCCGGCCATTTGTCTGGGCATGGCCAAACAGGCATGGCAGCCGACGATCGATCATGCCAATACCCGACTCACGTTCCAGAAGCCCCTCAGCGACCGACAAACGCAGCGCATGAGGTTGGGCCGCATGGCCGTGAATCTTTTTATGATGGAAGCACTCGCTTCCTCTGTGTGGCGAATGGCCGATCAACATAGCTATGACGTTCGGATCGAGGCGGCGATCGCCAAGATATTCTGCTCGGAAAAAACGATCCAGTTTTTGAAAGATGCTCAGATCATTTTTGGGGGAATGGGGTACGAAACAGCAGATTCAAAACGAGTCCGCGGAGAACCCGCGTTCGGCATCGAACAGCTGGTTCGTGATGCGGAAATGTATCGGATCGGGGAAGGGGCAACAGACATCTTGCGACCGTTCGTCGCTCGGGAGGGGGTGAGTCCGCATTTGGATCGCGCCCAGCGATATATGAATGGAGAGGTGAATCGGGGTGAGAGGCTCGTTGAATTGCTCAAGCTCGCTCGAATTTACGTGCCTTGGTACATGAGCCTGTGGCGGAGCAGATCACTCCCGGACAGGACTGAATTCCACCATCCAAAAGTGCGTCAATTACTCAGCTTTGTAGAACAGTCCAGTCGCCGTCTGGCCTGCGCTATCTTCTGGGCGATGGTCCGCCACGGTGAACAGCTCCGAGATGATCAGGGCCGGCAGACCCGCATCGAAACGATTGGCGAAGATCTCCTCACCATCGCTACGGCTGCACTGGAAGCTTCTTCACCGGCACGTGTCACCAGTGACGAGCCGGTCTGGGACCTTGTGGACCACTTTGTCGCGGACGCTCAAGTGCGAATCGATCGCGCAATCAGCGAACTCCGCGGCCACAATGGAGACGACATCCCGACGACGATCGGCCAACAGACAGTGGGGGGGAACTACGAGGGGCTTTCCCATGGGATCATCCAGCGTGGTCTTCGCGATTATTCTCCTTCGCCGAATACCCCGTAGCTTGCTACGGGGATGAAGGCGAGGGGAACCCTCCGTAGCCTTGGCAAAGGAGGGTAGTGGCTTCGGAGAATTTCGCAAGATACCCCGCAGCTTGCTGCGGGGAGCTTCATCTTCCCGCTGCAGTTAGTGGCCATCGTCATCTCGCCGGATAGCATCTTTCCGATCAGTTGTACCGCCGATCTATTCCTGACCCATTAGACATAAAAAGGGAACAGGCATCCAGCCCCTATGGGAGCTATGGCTTGGATCCGCTAAGTCCTGATTGATATCTTGAATCTTCAAAGCATGAGATATGTGGCAGTTAAGATATCTCCCTTGAACCATGTGACTGAGTTGTCAGAGGTTCGTGAGGGAGATGCAAACATGGCTGGTGGATGACGTGCAAGGATTCAGGCTATCACCAGTCCGTTATTTCTGCAGCAAAGGCACAATCCCTTCCTCAAGCCAGGCATACTCGCCGCTCATGATCGCCTTGGACAGGCGGTACACGGTAGAGTCTTTCTTGTGCCCGCGGATTTTTTTCTCTGTGGAGGAGAGAGGATGCAGGCGATCCTCCATCGTGTGGCAGAAATAGGTGACAAGCTCGCGGATGCCGGGCTTGGTCCGCATTTCCGGCTGAGATGCATACCAGATGATCGCGGCCATCGGAAAGATTGCGAGACTGTCATCGATTAAATCCTGAAGCAAGATTTGCTTATTGTGCAGGCCCTGCCTATGGCGGAGGGTCGCAGAAAGCGTCGATCGTGTCAGGCTTCGAGAGGAGGACTCGATGAAGCGAACCCACCGGGCATAGTCATCTCCGAACATCCCGGAATTGCTCAAAGGAGTCGAATAGGGGAGGCGAGAGCGAAGTGCCATGCGTGCGTAGTACAGCGGCGCCGTGAACTTGTCTGAAAGTGATCCTTGAAGAAAGGCAAGACCCTGTTCGATATAGGGAGCGAGGGCCTCGCGCGCCATCCAGATACGCAGAATCTCGCTTGTCCCTTCCCACACCAGATTAATGCGGGCATCGCGAAGCATGCGCATGACCGGGATGCTGAACTCGCCGCTCTTACGCTGCGACTCAACGGTCATAAATCCCCGCCCTCCGCGCACCTGAAACAGGTCATTGATCACTTCCCAATACCACTCGCTTCCGATGATTTTGGCTGCGGCCGACTCCAGCCGGAGGTCGCCTTTCTTGTTGGCCCAGGCTCCGCAGAAGGCCATTACGGCGTCGAGCGCCAGTGTATAGGCTGCAGCACGGCAGATCTTTTCTCCAATGAGGGTGTGTTCGCCGATCGGTTTATTCCACTGAACGCGGGTGCGCCCCCACCAACGCATCACGGACAGGCACTGTTTGAGACCTCCCGCACTGGCTGCGGGAAGCGTCAGGCGGCCGACGGTGAGCGTGGCGAGCGCGATCCTCAGGCCGTCTTCCTCCTTGCCCAAGCGGTTTTCAATCGGGACGTGGACGTCGTTGAACGTCGGGATGCCGTTGTAAATCGCTTTCACCCCCTCGAAACGCAACCGGGTGACGGAGCAGCCTGGCCAGTGGGTTTCAACGATGAAGGCCCCATATCGCTTCTGCGCCTGGGGGTCTTGGAGTTCCTCTGGCCGATCAACAATTCGTGCGATGACGATGAGCAGGGAAGACAAAAACTCGCCGTCCTGCTTGGCGGAATTCGTAATGAAGAACTTTTCTCCCGTGAGGCGGTACGCAACGGTCTTTTCGTTTTCTATGACGCGGACAGCGTACGTCTCTACTTTTGAAATGTCGCAACCCACGTTTCGTTCCGTGAGTGCAAAGCCTGAGATCTCTCCCCGTGCAAGCCGGGGAAGATACTTGGCCTTCTGCTCTTCTGTTCCGAAGAGTCGCAAGGGTTCAGGAACGCCGATCGACTGAGCGGCCGACAACAGCACGGTGAGCGACGCATCATAACTTGCGCAGAGGGTAGCGATTTTCTGATATTCGGATTGCGTCAATTCCAGCCCGCCGAAGCGTTTCGGAATCTTGATACCAAAGGCTCCGATCTCAGCCAGCGTTTTCAAGATCGCTTCAGGGAGCTCCCCCTCATCGTCAACTCGTTCAGGGTCCAGAGGGATAAGGGCGAGCTTGAATAGTTCCAGGAAATCCAGGGCGGCCGGGCTCGTCTCGGGAATGTCGATGGAGGTAAAGAGATCCCATCGGACGTTGGATTCAAATAGCCCGGCGAGAAACCCAGAATAGGATGCCTTATCACGAGCCGTCTCTGCCACCACCTCAGACCCTTGAAACACATTCTGGTTTTTCATGTGCGGCTTTCAATCACGGGGAAATTAGGGTGCATCGCTCGTCTCGTTGCTCAACCTTACCACCATTCTACGCCATATTTACGTCGGAATCGGTTCGGTCAGTGCCCCTCTTATGTAGCGCCATACCCCAGGATGAGGCAAACCGTTGGCGCCGTGGCATGGTAGAATGCGGTGTAAGTCAAGCTAGTCTGTGTGCGCATCGGCGCGTGAAGGTTCTTCACTCCGGATTTCGGACGGAGAATGTACCATGCGTAATGTCGTCGTCGTTGACGGATTCCGTACCCCCCTCTGCAAGGAAGGAACAGACTTTCGCGAGACAGATGCGGATGTGCTTGGCGCCTGGGTCGTCCGCGAAATGATTACAAGATGTCACCGCTGGAATCTTCCCCTAGAGACGATTGATTGCGTCTTGGGAAGCAATGTGGCAACGCCCACGCATGCGGTAAATCCGACTCGGGTTGCTGCCGTCATCGGTGGCCTTCCTGCGACGATCCCTGCCGATACAGTAGCAGGGAAAAACTGCGGCTCAGGAGTGACGGCGCTCTACTATGCGAGCTTGCGCATCAGGAGTGGCGACGTCGATACGGCACTCGTCATCGGTATGGAGGCAATGAGCCGAATCTCAATTGCCTACCATCACAAGGCTGCCGATCTCCTCCTGCGATACGGTAGAGCCAGAAGCTTTGGGGAACGTGTCGCTGCCGCTCGGACCCTCATTCCCGTTCTCCTTAACCTCAAAAAATATCCGCCTCGCATCGGCTTGGTGCTGGGTCTCACGGATCCGATGTGTGACCTTATTATGGGGCTTACCGCGGAGAATATCGCAAAAGATCCGGCTCTTGGCATCACTCGCGAAGACCAGGACGCCTTTTCCGTTCGGTCGCACAGAAACGCGGCCCTGGCATGGAAAGATGGGATCTTCGCAGACGAAGTCGTGCCCATGTACGTTCCCGAGAGAAGCAGCTATGTCGGACGAGACAACGGAATCCGTGAGGATGCGGGTCCAGAGATCTTTTCTCAGGTGAAGCCTGTGTTCGACAGGCGCCATGGGTCCGTGACACCTGCCAACTCTTCCCAGATTACGGACGCCGCCGCCGCTATGCTCCTCATGGAGGAAAGCAAAGCCCAGGCACTCGGTTTGCCGATCCTCGGGTACGTGAAAGACTACGCCGATTTTGGGTATGAACCATCCTGCATGGGCCTGGCCCCAGTCGGGGCCATCGCCAAAGTGTTGACAAAGGCTCGCTTGACCCTCAAAGACTTCGCGCTCTGGGAGATTAACGAAGCCTTTGCGTCCGTCGTGTTGGGCATCAGCCGCATTCTTAACTCGTCTTCTCTCATGGAATCCAAATTCGGCCGCTACGGATTGACCGGACGTCTCGGAGAAATCCCGCCCGACAATCTCAACCCGCACGGCGGTGCGATTGCGCTTGGTCATCCAGTCGGCGTCTCCGGTCTGCGCCTAGCCATGACCTCTTTGTTCGAGCTCAAACGACGGAATGCCGAGCGGGCGATGATCAGCGCCTGTGTCGGAGGTGGACAGGGCGTGGCCATGATCTTGGAGAGGAAATAGCCATGTCAAATGGCCATACCGATCCTCCAGGCGAGTTCAAACACTTCAAGATCGCGGTCCTTGACGGGGGAATTCTCCTGGCAGGGTTTGATTACTCCGGCAAGCCGGTCAATGTGCTCAACGTAGAGAGCATGTCGGAATGGCAGAAGGTCGTGCGGTATGCCGAACAATCCCCCACCGTCAAAGCTGTCGTTCTGGTGAGCGTGAAGGAAGGGAACTTCTGCGCGGGAGCCGATCTGGAGCAGATGCACGAAGCGCAACGGCAACGCTCATTCCAAGAGATGGAACAACTCGTGATCACTGCTCACACGCTCTTCGACGAGATGGAACAATCGCTGAAACCGTTCGTCGCAGCAGTGGAAGGCGCCTGTCTGGGCGGTGGACTCGAGCTTGCGCTCGCCTGCCACGCGCGCATCGCCAGCACCCACCCAAAAACCTGTTTTGGCCTTCCGGAAGTCAAGCTGGGCATTCTGCCTGGGTTCGGGGGGACGCAACGCCTTCCACGGCTGATCGGCTTACCGGCGGCGTTGGACATGATCACGACGGGAAAGACAGTTTTCCCGCGGCAGGGACTGCGGATGGGCCTTGTGGAAGGGATGGTGACCTCTATCCCTTCCTCGATCAGGACTCTGGAGAAAATCCAGAAAGAAACGTTCGTTCAAGCTGCCATTGCGCAAGCCCGCGCGCGCTGTTCGGCTCCTGTTCGACGGCCACCCCTCCGGGCAAGCCTGAGATTCTTAAGTAGCCCCGTCATTCGAACGCTCGTCTGTCGCTATGCACGACATCAAGTCATCAAGCGCGTCAGACACTTTTACCCGGCTCCTCTCTGTGCCATCGATGCAGTAGGAAGGGGGATGGGGCTGAGTGTT
>CAZGYZ010000134.1:0-5734 GCA_964530675.1 uncultured Nitrospira sp.
GGTGGTTGCCTGAATACCAGGCAGGATCCTGTGGGCCGGTCGAGGCAGATCGCCTCATTGAGAAGGATGGGCGGACCTGGCGAACCTTGTAGCCGACTCTTACTCTAGCGAGAGCTGCTTGAGAATCTCCCCTCTTGTTCCCAGACCGCCGATAAACCGTTCGAACTCTCCCTCACGATAGAGAGCCAACACCGGCAATGAGCTCACGTCCAGCTCTGCTGGAATCTGGAAATTCTCCTCGACGTTCATTTTCAGGATCAACACCCTGCCCGAGACATCGGACTCCAGCTTCTCCAGTTCACGCATCAACGCTCGACAACTTCCGCATCCTGGTTTCCAGAACTCCACTAACACCGGCATCCTTGCCTGTGACACGACGTAGTCAAAGTCCCGATCGGTTATGTCACGCATTATGACTTTCGCTCGTCACAACCCACCCCCGGCGCCGCAGCAAACACCTCTTGGTACAACCGCTCAGCAAACAGCCGATACCCAGCTGTGGTCAAATGTAGCCCGTCATTTGAATACCGGGCCGCAAGTTGTTGAGTCTCGGGCTCTGCCGTGGCGGAGAAGAGATCGAAGGCTACCAGCCGTTTCGATTCCGCATAGCGGAGAATCAACCCGTTAAGCTGACGTCGCCGATCAAGATGTTCTGCGAACCACTGACGCCCCTCCTCGCTGCAAAGATCCTCACCTACTCTGATCGATGGAACGGTCACCGGCACCGGCTTAATCCCTGCCGCTGCGGCCAGTTCATACATCTTGAGGAGATTGCGCATAATGTCTGCCGGCGCGGCATTCCACCCCAGATCGTTCGTTCCGCCGAGAATCACCACATGTGTCGGTTGGTGATTCAGCACAGCTGCCCGAAACCGCATCGCCATTTCACCGGTCAATTCACCGCAGATGCCGCTCACAGACACACGCACGGCAGACCCGGTCAATTCTTGCAGGAAATGCCCATACGGTGTCTCAATACCTTGAGGATTGCCGGCAGTGGGCGATTGAAACCCTGCCGTAAGGCTGTCTCCAAAACACACAATGTGGCTCGAAGCAATTATCAAGATGAGACAGATTCTACCGGCCTGGTCATGGGATGCACAATCCCTCCACGCACACGAACAGCAAGAATAGGATTCCATCGGTATTTCCTCAGTGAACGACGGGTGGAGAGCGGCAATTTTCTTGACGATTCAGCACCTCCAGGATACGACTAGTCACTATGGACGAGCCGAAGACAGACGGCGGCGCACTGCCAATTGCGCCAGCAAAAGAGCCGGCCAATCCGGAGTTGGCCTCCGTCAAACGACTCCTTGCGCTCTTGGACAAGACAGCAAAATCCAGCCGGACGTACGGGTCAACAAACCCCGTGGCGCAAAAGTTCTTCCAACAGTTGTTCGAGGGGCTCACGGCTCACCTCGCCACCTACTCCAAATTAGCCTTTCTCGTTCAACGTTCCGAACTGTATTTCAACGGGGAAGCCGTCTACCAATCCGATCAGGAGTCGAGCAACGAAAGCGTCGCGTTCAAGCTCTACTCGGACGGTATTCGAGAGCTCACATTCCTCGAAGGCCTTCCTGCTGAGGATCTTTCCTACTTGCTTGATTCGCTATGGGGCAGCCTCGACCCCAATGAAGATGACGACGATATTGTCACTCGCTTATGGTCCAAGAACCTATCGACTATTACCATGGTCACTGCCGAGGAAATCGCCAAAGCCTCAACCGGTGAGGATGTCTTTGCGCTGCCTACTGCAGAAACGATGAAAGCGCCAGAATCGAGCCTTCGAGATCTGCTTGATCGGGAGCAGACCAAAGCCAGGAAGGAGAAGTCTCTAGAGGCCGATGGAAGTAATCCCTTAGGCGAGAAACCCGCCGGAGGAGGAGCCGGACGATTCAAATCCGGTCAAGTGGGCTACGAGATTTCAGCGGAAGAACTCGCCTCGCTGGTAAAGGAGATCGAGGCGGAGAGCAAAAGAGATAACACAATCTATTTGTTGGACATGCTCACCGCAATCTTGGCATCGGAGAAATCACCTGCGATCCTGAGCAAGCTGTTCGGCCTATGGGAAGCCGCCCTCGACTCCTTGTCAGCCCAAGGCAAATGGACCGCCCTGGACAGTGTACTTGGACTCTTACATGCCGCGGCTGAGGTCAGACCAGATCTCGGCGACGAAAACAAAAAACAACTGACCGCCCTTCTCGACAACCTCGCTCGTCCGGAACGCATGAAAATGATCGAGATCTATTTGAACAAGACCCCCAACGCACCTACGGAAGGATTGCCGACAGTTCTGCTATCGTTGACGCCGGCAGCTGTCCCCGTCTTGTGCACCCTCTTGGCAAATCTTGAGACGCCATCCCATCAGGCGATCATAGCAGAGGTGCTCGAAACATTGGCGAAGGATCAGCCTGATCCGTTACTCCGTGGTTTATCCGACCGCCGCCCCCGCTATGTGAAGAACCTACTGACCATCCTTCTCAAATGGAACAATCCTCAATTTGTCGACGCCATTGAAAAACTGGTGCGCTACCCGGACGTCCAAGTACGGAGGGAAGTTGTGCGGGCGATCGGAATATATCGCCCCAACGGGAACGGGATCAAACTGGTTGCGTTCTTGAATGATACCGAGGAGTCGGTGAGGTTGGCGGCGCTCAAGCTGCTCGTGACCGGTCAATACAAGGCCCCGTACGCAGCCTGGTCACCCCTTGTATCGGCTGACACATTCATCGCTCGACCCCACAGCGAAAAACGCGCGATGTTCCTAGCCCTGCGCGCCACCAGTGGCGATGAGGCCATTCCCTTCTTTGAAGGTCTGTTCACCGAATGGTCCTGGACCAACCGGAAGAAAAGGGAAGAGCTCGCCACCCTCGCAGCCGAGGCATTGGGGAAATTGCCCAGCTCAGCCGCCCTTACCGCCCTTGAACTGGGCCAGAAAAAGGGTAGCGCCACCGTACGGCAAGCCTGCACTTCGGCCATCGCTCTCGCCCAACGACAGCAGCAACTCAAGCAGGCTGCATCATAGTAAGGAGCTTTTGTTGTGAGTGATTTCAAGAGCAAAGAGGCCTTGGTCGTGTATGAACAGGCCCGGCCGATCCTGACCCATGAAAAGTCCTTGTCTCGGAAAATCGCCAGCGGATCAGAGGCCGGGGACATCCTTGATCAGCAGATGGCCATACTGGGCATCCAGCTGGTCACACAGCTGAACGTCTTGATTAAAACTTCCTACATCTATGACCGTACCAACGCGGCGCTGGACAAGCCCGTCGATACGATGCTGACCTTGATCAAGACCCTGGCACATGACCAACCGGTCACACTCCGGCTGCAGAATGACTTCTTATTTCTCGGGGATAGTCATTTAAAAGTGACCGCGCAGCAAATGGCCGTAGCCACCAGCATCATCAATACCTTGAACGCCTGGAAGATCGGCGGAGTGACATTCTCGCTGGCTGCGGGGTCAAAGGATCTGCGTGAATTCGCCGCTCTCTTTGTCAGCCTTGATCCTCATACCAAAACCATCGGAGACCTTCGGGACGAAATTACCGCTCGGGAAATCACCGGCATTGAACTAGAAGAACCGCGGCAACTGGACGTCCAAGAAAGATTCGGAACGGAAGGGAACACGGGACCGAACGGCACAAAAGACGCTAATCTAAAACTGCAACGGAAAATGAAAGTCAAGAACGGCTATGCCAATGTGGCAGGATCAGTCGGAGCCATAACGCAAGCATCCCGCGAAGGAGGAACGGTCAGCTTCAAACAGGCGAAACGGGCAATCCAAAATATCGTCGACCTCATGATGGACGATGAAGCGACAGTTCTCGGTCTCACGACCCTGCGTTGCCACGATGAGTACACACATAACCATTCGGTCAACGTGTCGTTACTGTCCATTGCACTCGCCAATCGAGCCGGCTATCCGAAAGCGGAGCTGGCCGACCTGGGCCTTGCGGCGCTGTTCCATGATCTCGGAAAATCCACTATTCCCATTGAAGTTCTGAACAAGCCTGGTGAGTTTACCGATGAAGACTGGGTAGTCATGCGCAATCACCCCACGGAGGGTGTCCTGAGTCTTTCGAAGCTGAGGGGGATCACGAATCTTCCCGGCAGAATGGCGGCGGCTTCCTTTGAACACCACATGAACCTGGACTTCTCGGGCTATCCAAAGCTGACCGTCCCCTGGACCGTCTCACTGACCGGTCGTATCCTCACGATCGCAGACTGTTACGATGCCATGACCTCCTCCCGCGTGTATCGCCGGGAACCCATGTCTCCGTCGAAAGTGTTGAACATGATGTTCTCAAAGTCCGGGAAGGCATTTGACTCGGTGCTGCTCAAGCTATTCGTCAACTGTGTCGGCATTATCCCCATTGGGAGCTTGGTGATGCTGGAAACCAGTGAACTGGCGGTCGTGCTCAAGCCGGCTACAGATAAGACAACTGCCGAACGACCGTTCGTCAGAGTCATCACCGATCCCCAGGGAAATCCGGTCGATCAAGGGCGTGAGATAGACCTTACCGAGAAAGATGAGAGCGGGGATTTCCACCACAGCATTATCCGCTTGATCGACAACACTGAGTATAAGTTCGACACCAGCCGATACTTCGTCTAGCAGGATGCTGAAAAAGCCCGCCAGCGTTAATGGAAGGTTAAGGCTTAGGTTGAGGCTGAGTACAATAAGTCGGGACTTTGCTCGACCTCAACCTTGACCTCAGCCTATCTCATCTCACTCGCTGCGGCCTTGCTGGACAGACTTTTTGAGCATCCTGCACGAGTGCTCTTCGTTCCGTCATCCGTGCGAACCAACAAAATTCTTGCGTGCCATCATAGGTTTTACGCCATCGGCTAGCCTCCGGCACACAATCCCTTGACAGGATCTACCCCCCCAGTTATTCTCCTTCGCCGAATACCCCGAAGCTTCCGGTCTTCGCAGACGAAGTAGTTACTTCGGTGGAATCGGCTGCTGCGGGGAGCTTCATTCTCGCAACGGTTACTGTGGTTGCATCAATAACCAACAAGGAGCGCGCGTTATGCATACAACGAGAACCCTCTTGGGACGGACCACCCTTCCCTTGGTCGCAGCAGGCATATTGTTACTCTCATTTCTTCCTGCCGCACAGGCTACCGAGGCCTTCAAGATGGGTGTCGTCGATCCTCAAGCCGTCTTAGAGAAATCGAAAGCGGGCAAAAAAGCCTTAGACGGACTCAAGGAATACGTCTCCACCAGGCAGAAGTTGTTGTCCGGTGACGAGGAGGACTTGCGTAATACGGAGAAGACACTCAAGGAGCAAGCCGCGAAGTTAAGCGACACCGAGAAGAAAGAAAAAGAGACACAATTCCGTACCAAAGTGCAGGAGTTTCAGAAACGGGCGCAGGAGTTTAATCAGGAACTGCAGGGCAAGCAGAAGGAATTGGTCGATGAATATATGAAGAAAATTTCATCGGCCACAAAGGCCGTGGCGGAAAAAGGCGGGTTTGCCCTTGTTGTCGATAAGGGCAGCGAACAAACGGTCAAGATTGTGATCTACAGCAAGGACACCATCGATCTCACCGAACAGGTGATCAAGGAATTCGATCGAGTCAACAGCAAGTAACCTTCCCGAGCCCCATCTAGCATCCAATGTGAATGGGACCTCAGCCTCTCTGAGGTCCCATCAACGCTCCATCGGATAGCCCGCTTCCCGCCAGCCTGTGATTCCCCCATCCATCGACCGCACATTCGTATAGCCCA